>NZ_JAXRUU010000006.1:0-74980 GCF_034497445.1 Halorubrum sp. AD140 | reverse complement strand
CCTCTGGGACCGTCGCCCTCGCCGTCCCCTCCCGCGACCTCGTACTCGACCGGTTCGACGCGTCCGTCGCGGAGCGTCGGCGTCTCCGCCCGGAGCGACGCGAGCGCGCGGTGGAACGCGGTGAGGTCGGCGTCGCCGTCGTGCCAACGCATCGGCCCGCGCCGCTCGGGGACGCCGCGCTCCTGTCCGTAGTAGATCATCGGGGCGCCGGGGAGGGTGAACGTCGCGGCCGCCGCCGCGCGCAACGACGCTTCGCCGCACTCGTCGACGTAGCGGTCCTCGTCGTGGTTCTCGACGTAACGGAGGTGAACGGCCGACTCGGGGAACCCCGCCCACGCCGCGTCGTCGACCGCGCCAAGGACGGCGTCGGCGGGCTCCTCGCCCGAGCCGACGTCGCGCAGGGTCTCGTACAGCGTCGTGTCGTAGTGCATGTGGAACTCGCCCTCGTGGTAGTCGGCGTCCCGCGGGATCGTCTCGTCGAGCAGCAGGAAGTCTTCGGGAACGCGGTCGCGGACCTCCTTCCAGAACGCGTGGGAGACGCCCCACGCCACGTCACAGCGGAAGCCGTCGACGACGTCCGCCCACTCGTCGACCACGTCGAGCATCCACGACCGGACGGCGAGAGAGTCGTAGTTGAGGTTCGGGATGCGCTGCCAGTCAAAGTAGTACTCGGGGATGTCCCCGTCTCCCTCTCGGACGCCGGCCCACTCCACGTCGACGACGTTGCGCTCGGCGTCGACGCGACGGAAGTGATCGGCGTACGCCTCGACGCCGGCCGAGTGCAGCTGGAACGCGGGGTGGTCGCGCGAGGTGTGGTTGATCACGAGGTCGAAGACCACCCTGATGTCCGACTCGTGACAGCGGGCGACGAGCGACTCGAACGCCTCGCGGGAGCCGAGGTCGGCGGCGGTCTCGAAGTAGTCGGTGACGTGGTAGCCGTGCGTCGTGGGGCTGGCGAGCACGGGCGTCAGCCAGAGACAGTCGACGTCGAGGGACTCGAGGTACTCGACGCGCCGCTCGATCTCGCCGAACGTCGTCGGCAGCGTCTCGCCGGCGAACGAGCGGACGAAGATCTCGTACACCGTCGGCGACTCGGCCCACTCGGGCGGGTCGTTCGGGCGAGAGACGGCGACGGCCCCGGAGCCGGACGCGTCGAGGACGACGGTGTCGCCGACGCTGCGGCGCTCGCCGGCGGTGGCGGCGTGCACGCGGGCGCGCTCCGGGAGCGCGTCGACCGGCACGCGGAGCTCCCGACCGTCGACGGTCACGTCGGCCTCGCCGAGGTCGTCGCGGCCGTCGAGGTGGAACTCGACGGGGAGGTCGGCGTCCGCGTACCCGCTGTCGGGAGCGCTCTTCGGCGTCGCCGCGACGACGACTTCGTCGGCTTCCACGGCCGCGTCGAGTCGGATTCGAGGTCGTCCCGGACCGTCGACCTCGACGCTGGTCCCGACGCCCGCGGCGAGGTCGTCGTACACCGAGAAGACGGCCGTGTGTTCCCCCGGCGGCAGCCGCACGTCGAGGACGTACTCGTCGCCGACGCGCCGCGGACGGTCCGTCGCGAGCAGGTGGTTGTTGAACGGGCCGCTCACCGAGACGGGAGTCGACTCGGATTCCGACTCTGAGAGCGGGAGGTCCGCGGCCGCGACCGAGAACCGCGCGTCGCGGCGCTCGTCGGGGAAGGCCCGAACCGTCAGCCCGTGGGTCCCGTCCGGCGCGTCGAGTTCGACCACGTACGTCCCGGGGACGTCCGGGTGAAAGTGGACGACCGGTCCCGATTCGGTCTCGCAGCGTTCGGATTCCGGGTAGCCCGCGGGCGTCCCGACCGAGAGCGTCGCACCCGCCTCGAACGCGCTCTCGGCGGGCGCGGCAGCGATCGACCACCGGTACTCCGCGTCGGGGTCGGGGTTTCGCGGGGCCAGTTCGACGGATTCGCCGACGGAGACGAACCGCGGCGGGCCGGGGTGGTGCATACAGGGGGCGGCGCGGGAGTGGGTATCACTGTTGTGCTTCGGCGAGAGAGTCGCACAAAAAACCCGTCACCGCACGCGGTCTCACCCTTCCATTCCGCCGAACGAGAGGCCGCTCTCGACGGAGTTCTGCGCCGCGAAGTAGACGATCGCGACCGGCAGCGCGAACAGGTTCGCGAACGCCGCGAAGCGCGTCCACGGCGTGGAGAACCGGCCCTCGGTCGCGAGGTTGTACAGCTCCACCGAGAGCGGGTAGTTCTCCGGACTGAGCAGCGTCTGGGCGATGATGAACTCGTTCCAGCCGGCGAGCCAGACGAAGATCAACACGACGGCGAGCCCCGGCTTCGTCAGCGGGAGGATGATCTCCCGCATCGTCTCGAGGAAGCTCGCGCCGTCGACCATCGCCGCCTCCTCGTAGGAGACGGGGATGTTGTCCATGTACGTCTTCAACAGCCAGGTGTTGAAGGGGATCGTCCCCGCGGCGTAAAACAGCCCGAGGATGAACAGGTTGTTCGTCAGGCCGTAGGTGCTGAAAAGCGAGTAGAGCGCGACGAGCGTCGCGATCGACAGCCCGGCGCCGATCTGCGTGAACAGCACGTAGCCGTAGAGGATGCGCTTGCGCCCCATGAAGCTCCGCCGCGAGAACGCGTACGCGGCCGGGACGATCATCGCGAACCCCGCGACGATCGTCACGCTGACGATGTAGAGGCTGTTGAACAGCGCGCCGGGACCGGTCTCGGTGCCGGCCCATCGGAAGCTCACCAGCCCGCCGCTCCCGCCGATGACGAGCTGGGGGTACCCCCAGTCGCCCTCGACGAAGAAGAAGTTCGACTCGAAGAACACCCAGCGGTACGCGTCGAGGTTGTACGTCGACGGGTTGGGGAAGATGCCGCTCGTGTTGAACAGCCGGGTCCCCTCGGCGAGCGAGGCCGTGAAGATCCAGAACAGCGGGAACAGAAGCAACAGCACCATCGCGAAGCCGAACAGCGTCATCAGGACGCTCTTGGTGACGTCCCACGGCGTCCGCTTCCCGGTCCGCAGGTCGTAGATCGCCCGCTGGATCGCGACGACGAACCGCTTCGGAGCGGTCACGAACGCGACGAGCTTCGCGCGGATCAGCGCCAGCGCAGACCAGAGCGCGCTCATCATTCACCCACCCCCTCCGCGAGGCCGCCGTACCTCACGGCGACGTACATGAACAGCCCGATGAAGGCGATCGCGACGATGAGTATCGCCGCCGAGAGCCCGAACTCGTTGAAGCTGATCGCCTCGCGGTAGCCGTAGACGATGATCAGTTCGTTCTTCCGCGAGGGGCCGCCCTGATTGAACACCCACGGGATCAGGAACTGTTGGAAGGACGTCGCTGCGGTGAGGATCGACGCGAACATCACGGGACCCTTGATCGCGGGGAGCGTCACGGTTCGGAACCGCTGGAGGAACCCCGCGCCGTCGACCATCGCCGCCTCGTGGAGCTCGCGCGGCACATCCTGGAGCGCGCTCACGATGATGATCACCATGAACGGGTACGCGAGCCACACCTCTGTGGTGACGTACGCGAAGAACGCCTCCCAGCGGCCGCTGAGAAAGCCGATTGGGACGTCAAACAGCAGGAACTCGGGCGCCGAAAGTGACGACATGACGCCGTTGTACCGCCCCAGTATCGTGTTGAACACGCCGAAGCGAGCGTCGCTGAACATGCCGCGCCACACCGTGATCGTGAAGATGCCGGGGAAGCCGAGCGGGACGATCACCGCCGCGCGTAGGTAGCGTTTGCCGAGGACGCGCGCGTGGTTCAACACCAACGCGATGCCGACGGCGACGAACACCTTGATCACGAGCGAGACCGCGACGAACAGCCACGTCGTCGACATCGACGTCCAGAACTGCGAGTCGGCGAAGAGTTCGACGTAGTTTTCGAACCCGATCAGCTCCGCGCCGCCACCGATCACCGACCCGGCGAACGTCGCGTCCGTCAGCGAGATGTAGAACAGATAGAAGATCGGGTACAGCATGAAACTAGAAAACAGGACGAGACCGGGGATGACGAGGAGCAGTCCCCAGTCGCGACTGGAGAAGGGGAGTACCGACCGGAGCCGCGCGAGTCCGCCGACGCCGATCCCGGGTTGTGAGGAGGCCATGATGGCTGGGCGAGGGGCGTTACAGGTTCTCCCGGATCTCGGAGGCGGCCTCGTCCAGCGCGGGGCCGCTCTCCTGTTCGTCGTTGAACACGCGCTCCAGCGCGTCGGTTAGCGGCGTCCAGACGCTGTCCATGTCGGGGTGCGTCGGGATCGGGACGCCGTGATCGACCTGCTCGGCGAACGCCGCGACGTCCGACGAGAGGTCGCCGTCTTCGACGACGGAGGTGAGCACCGGGATGTATCCCTGCTCTGCCGCGTTGGTCTTGATGATCTCCTCGTTGGTGGTGTACCACTCGGCGAGGCCAGTGGTCGCGTCGATCGTCGACTGCTCCGCGTCGTTCAGCATCGCGCTGAAGTAGAACGTCTGGATCCCGGAGTACGTGCGCGGGTTGTTGCCGTCGACCGTCGGCAGCGGCGCGACGCCGAGGTTGTCGATCTCCCCGGAGAGGTTCGCGAGCTCCCACGGCCCGTTGATCGCGAACGGTGCGGCACCGTCCGCGAACGCGACGATCTGCGACTCGTAGCCCGGGTCGGACGGTACGTAGTCGAACAGGGTCTCGAGCGCGTCCATGCCCTGTTTACACTCGTCGCTGTCGAGGGTCACCTCCAGGCTCTCCTCGTCGAAGATGTCGCCGCCGTACGCTTGGATGAACCCGCTGACGAAGTACGGATCGGCGACGGGGTACGAGAGCCCGTACTCGCCGTTGTCGGGGTCGTGGTACTCGTCCATGGTGGAGACCATCTCTTCGAAGGTCTCCGGTGGCTCCTCGACCATGTCCTCGTTGTAGAACAGGGCGACCGTCTCGGAGGCGAACGGGAGCCCGTGGAGCGCTCCGTCGTACTGGACCGCCTCCTGTGCGGTCGGGGTGAAGGAATCGAGCGAGACGTCGACGTCGTCGCTCGCGTCGTAGAGGAACGGTGGATCCTCCCGGACCGCGAACCGGCCGACCCAGTCGTGGGCCCAGATCCACGAGTCCGGACCTTCCCCGGACGGGATCGCGGTGTCGAGTTGCTCGTCGAGCTCGCCGCCGGGTTCCTCCTTATCGATCGTGTGGTCCGACTCGGACTCGTACTGGTCGACGTACTCGGACAACGCCTCGTCCTCGCCGTCTGAGAGGTCGGTCCACAGCGTCGCGGTGCCGCCGTCGTCGCCGCCGTCCGATCCGTCCGAACCGTCACCGCCGTCGCCGCCGTCGCCGCCGTCGTCACCGTCGCCGCCGTCGTCACCGTCGCCGCCGGTGCTGATACAGCCCGCGAGGCCCGCGAGCGCAGTCGTTCCCCCCATCGCCTTGAGCAGCGTTCTACGTTTCTCGTTCATGTGGCTAGAACAAATGATGAATTATATTTTCATACATTTAGTTTTTGGGGTACATCTCGATCGATCCGGATCGATCCGGGTCGACGCTGATCGACTCGGGTCGATGCTGATCGAGTCGCCTCGGGACTGATCGATTCGGCCCGGCCCAGATCGACTCGGCTCAGCCCGTATCGAATCACCGTCGACCGAACCGGACCGTCGAGGGTCCGTTCGGGACGAGGACGGGTCAATATCTGAGAAGAGATTATTCACCATATATCAGGAAAACAGCAAAGAACTCATAAGCCACCGGACCAGTAATCAGGGAAATGGCACGCGTCACGCTCGATACGCTCCGGAAGGAGTTCGACCGAGGGACCATCGTCGCCGTCGACGACCTCGATCTGGAGATCGAGGACGGCGAGTTCGTGACCGTCGTCGGCCCGTCGGGGTGCGGGAAGACCACCACGCTGCGGATGGTCGCGGGCCTGGAGGAGCCCACGTCGGGGACCGTCAGCTTCGACGACGAGGACGTCACGGAAATCCACGCGAAAGAGCGGCCCGTCGCGATGGTGTTCCAGAACTACGCGCTGTACCCGCACAAGACGGTGATGGAGAACATGGCGTTCGGACTCAAGATGAGCACGGACATGACGAAAGACGAGCGCCGCGAGCGGGTGACCGAGATGGCCGAGATGATGGGGATCGCGGACCTGCTCGACGACAAGCCGGACGAGCTCTCCGGCGGACAGAAACAGCGCGTCGCCCTCGGTCGCGCCATCGCCCGCGAGCCCGAGGTGTTCCTGTTCGACGAGCCCCTCTCGAACCTCGACGCGAAGCTCCGCACCGAGATGCGCGCGGAGATCCAGAAGCTCCAGAAGGAGTTCGGCGTCACGGCGATGTACGTCACCCACGACCAGGAGGAGGCGATGACGATGGGCGACCGCCTCGCGATCTTGAACGACGGGGAGCTCCAGCAGGTCGGCGAGCCGACCGCGGTGTACGAGAACCCGGTGAACGAGTTCGTCGCCGGCTTCATCGGCTCTCCCTCGATGAACTTCATCGACGTCGACGTGGAGACCGACGGGACGACGGCGACGGTCCGCGACGACGCGTCGGGACTCGCGCTGGCGCTCAGCCGCGACTACGTCGCGGGCCACGACCTCGAGAGCGGGCCGTACACGCTCGGGATCCGCCCCGAGAACATCGGGATCGCCGAGGACCCGACCGGCGACGAGACGCTGGCCGCCACCGTCGAGGTCGTCGAACCGATCGGTTCGGACAACTACATCCACCTCAGCGTGAACGACGACTTCCTCGCGCGGTCGCCGCCGGACGTCAAGCCGGAGCCCGGCGACGAGGTGGGGATCAGCTTCGAGGAGGAGCACCTCCACCTGTTCGACGCCGAGACGGGCGAAGACGTCTTCCTGACCGAGGAAGAGATCGACGCCGCGGTCGCCTGATACGACCGGTCGTACGCGGCCGTTCTCGCGGTGAGCGGTTTCGATTTCTCAGGCATCTGTTTATAAACAGTTGACCGCGGATCGATCGCGAACTCCTCCAAAGCGCCAGCCGCGAGGCGCTTCGCGCCTCTGGCAGCCGGCGGCGGAGCCGCCGGCGACTGCCCCTTTGAGCCCCTCCCCGCACAGGACCGCAACCGCACCTCACGCCTCCCCAGCCTCGTCGGCCGCCCTCCGCTTCGCTCCGGGCGACCGACTCCCTTGCGCGTGCGGCTCGCGGGCCAGCGGCCCGCTCGCCGGCACACGCCACCGCGGTTGTTTATAAATAGTGTCGCCGCTTGACGCACTCCTGGTCTCGCGTCGCCGTCGGCGACAACGGCTTCAAGTGCGCGCTCGTCCGACCGGTGAGTAGCAATGGAGCCGCCGAACATCGAGCGGTTGGACGAGCGCACCGTCCAGCGCATCGCGGCCGGCGAGGTCGTCGAGCGCCCGGCGAGCGTCGTCAAGGAGCTGATCGAGAACAGTCTCGACGCGGGCGCGAGCCGCGTGGCGGTGTCGGTCGAGTCGGGCGGCACCGAGGGGGTCCGGGTCCGCGACGACGGCGTGGGGATCCCGGCCGACCAGCTGGCGGCGGCCGTCGCGGAGCACGCCACCTCGAAGATCGGCGACATCGAGGACCTCGACCGCGGGGTCGGCACCCTCGGCTTCCGCGGCGAGGCGCTGTACACCGTCGGCGCCGTCTCTCGGCTCACCGTCCGGTCGCGCCCCCCGGACGCCGACGCGGGCGCCGAGATCACCGTCGAGGGCGGCGAGGTGGGGGAGGTGCGCCCCGCGGGCTGTCCCGAGGGAACGACCGTCGAGGTCGCGGACCTCTTCTACAACACGCCCGCGCGGAAGAAGTTCCTCAAGCGGACGGCGACCGAGTTCGACCGGGTCAACGCGGTCGTCACCGGCTACGCGCTCGCGAACCCCGACGTCGCGGTCTCGCTGGAGCACGACGGCCGTGAGACGTTCGCGACCGAGGGGAACGGCGACCTCCGCTCGGCCGTGCTGGCCGTGTACGGCCGCGAGGTCGCGGAGGCGATGGTCGACGTGGAGTGGACGACCGAGGCGGAGGGGAACGGCGACGCTCCGACCGACGCTCCCGTCCGCCGCGTCACCGGCCTGGTCTCGCACCCGGAGACGACGCGGTCGACCCGCGAGTACCTCGCCACCTACGTCAACGGCCGGTACGTCACCGCGAACGCCCTCCGCGAGGCGGTGCTGGAAGCGTACGGGGGACAGCTCGCGTCCGACCGCTACCCGTTCGCGGTGCTGTTCGTCGAGGTTCCCCCGGGCGACGTCGACGTGAACGTCCACCCGCGGAAGCTGGAGGTCCGGTTCGACGAGGAACCGGCCGTGCGCGCCGCCGTCGAGGAGGCGGTCGAGACCGCGCTGCTCGACCGCGGGCTGATCCGCTCGACCGCGCCGCGGGGGCGCTCGGCTCCGGATCAGACCGAGATCCGTCCCGAGGGGCCGGAGACCGAGGCCGTCGGCGGCGCCGGGACCGACCACGAGCGCGCGGCGCTCGGCGACCGCGACAGGGACGACGGCGACGAAGCGACCGGCGACGACGCGGGGACTCCAGACGAATCCGCGGTCGGCGCGGCCGAGCTGGACCCGACGGACGAGGCGGCGTGGGCGGTCGGCGACGTGGGGTCCGACGCGGTCGCCGACCCGGAGCACTCCCCCGATCGTCCCTCGCCGCGGAGCTGGCAGTCGGCGGCGAACGCGACCGAGAGCGACGACGCCGACGCGGAGGCCGCCAGCGTCGGAGACGCCGGCGCAGGAGTCGGCAGCGTCGGAGACGACGACGTCGGAGACGCGAACGCGGACGCGACGATCGACGCCGCGGCGGACCGCGTGGCCGATCCGCCGGCGGAGCGACGGGACTCGGGAGCGCCGGCCGAGCGACGCGAGCCCCCCGCCGGGTCCGCGGTCGATTCTCGCTCCGCCCCGACCGCCCAGCGGACCCTCGGCGGCGAGACGACGGAGGCGACGGAGCGGTCCTACGAGTCGCTCCCGCCGCTTCGGGTGCTCGGGCAGCTCCACGGGACGTACGTCGTCGCGGAGGCGCCGGACGGGCTCGTGCTGATCGACCAGCACGCCGCCGACGAGCGGGTGAACTACGAGCGTCTCCAGGCCGCCGTCGCCGACGGCGCGGACGCGCAGGCGCTCGCGGAGCCGGTCCGCGTCGAGCTCACCGCGCGGGAGGCGGCGCTGTTCGACGACTTCGTCGACGACCTCGCCGCGATCGGCTTCCGCGCCGAGCGCGCCGGCGAGCGAGAGGTGATCGTCCGCTCGGTCCCCGCCGTCTTCGACGCCGCGCTCGATCCGGACCTCCTCCGGGACGTGCTCTCCGCGTTCGTCGGCGACGCCACCGAGGGCGACGAGCCGGTGACCGACGTCGTCGACGAGCTGCTCTCCGACCTGGCGTGTTACCCCTCGGTGACCGGGAACACCTCGCTCACCGAGGGGCGGGTCGTCGACCTGCTCGACCGGCTCGACGCCTGCGAGAACCCGTACGCCTGTCCGCACGGCCGACCGGTCGTCATCCGGCTCGACCGCGAGGAGATTGGGTCCCGGTTCGAGCGCGACTACCCCGGACACGCCGGGCGGAGAGCGGAGTGATCCGGCGGGGTGCCCACTCACTTTCCCGCCGACCGCAGAGAGGTACGTTTTAGGTGGCCCCCGCGCACCGACGGGTATGGAACGCGTAGCGATCATCGGCGCGTCGATGACCCGGTTCGGGCAGCGCGACGCCTGGGTGCGCGAGCTGCTGGCCGAGGCGGGCGCGGCCGCGCTCGACGACGCCGGGATCGACGGCGACGACCTGGATCACCTGTACGTCTCGAACATGGCCAGCGGCGAGTTCGAGG
The DNA here is from genome assembly GCF_034497445.1 of Halorubrum sp. AD140. NCBI lineage: Archaea > Methanobacteriati > Methanobacteriota > Halobacteria > Halobacteriales > Haloferacaceae > Halorubrum > Halorubrum sp. AD140. The sequence goes on along the minus strand of NZ_JAXRUU010000006.1, from coordinate 65,200 downwards.
GCCAGACCGGCGTCCCGAACGCGCTCGCGCACGACCTGGCGGCCCAGCCGGCGTACACCGCCCGGATCGACCAGACCTCTTCGTCGGGGGGCGCGGGCGTGTACGCCGCGTGGCAGTCGGTCGCCTCCGGCGCGAGCGACCTCACCATGCTCGTCGGCGGCGAGAAGATGACCCACCGGACGACCGCGGAAGCAACCGACGTGATCGCGTCGCTCACGCACCCGGTCGAGTACAAACACGGCGTCACGCTTCCCTCCTTCGCGGGGCTCACCGCGCGGCTCTACCTCGACACGTACGACGCGCCCCGCGAGAGCCTCGGGAAGGTGGCGGTGAAGAACCACCGGAACGGCGTGGACAACCCCCACGCGCAGTTCCAGAAGGAGGTCGACCTCGACACCGTCTTAGAGTCGCCGGTCGTCGCCGACCCCCTCCGACTGTACGACTTCTGTCCGATCACCGACGGCTCCGCGGCGCTCGTCTTCTGTCCCGAGTCCGTCGCCGAGGAGTACGTCCCGGCGGACGAGTACGCCGTCGTCTCGGGGATCGGCGGCGCGACCGACACCCACGTCGTCCACGAGCGCGCGGACCCGACGACGCTGGGCGGCGTCGTCGACTCCACCGAGATCGCCTACGAGATGGCCGGGATCGGCCCGGACGACGTCGACGTCGCGGAGCTCCACGACATGTTCACCATCCTCGAGTTCCTCCAGAGCGAGGACCTCGGCTTCTTCGAGAAGGGCGAGGGGTGGAGGGCGGTCGAGGAGGGCGTCACCGACCGCGACGGCGACCTCCCGATCAACACCTCCGGCGGGCTGAAGTCCAAGGGTCACCCGCTCGGGGCCAGCGGCGTCGCACAGGTGTACGAGATAGTCCAGCAGGTCACCGGGAACGCCGGCCCGCGCCAGGTCGAGGCCGATACCGGACTCGCCTGCAACGTCGGCGGATTCGGGAACTGCGTGACCACCGCGGTCCTGGAGGGAAGCCAATGAGCGAGAACGAGCCCACGGAGACGACCGAAAGCGACGGGGGGAACGACGCCGAGCCGACCTTCGAGGCCGCGGAGTACGCGGACGGAACGGTCACCTACCCGCCCCACACCGTGAGCCCCAACGGCGCGGAGCGCGTCGGGACGGTCGACCTCCGCGAGTACGAGGCCCGGGTCGTCACGTGGACGACGTCGACGGCGACCCCGCCGGGCGTCCGCGAGCCGAACACCCTCGCTATCGTCGAGTTCGACATGGGCGACGAGTACGACGGACCGGTGGTCCGCGCGCTCGGACAGGTCGCGTCGCGCGGCGATACGGACGACGACGCGGGCGCCGACGCGCCGGGTGACGTCGACGTCGACATCGGCGACCGCGTCGAGCCCGTCTACGCCGCCGACCTCCGGGAACCGGGCGCGGGGATCCGCGAGCCCGAGAGTCAGGAGTGGGACGGCTTCCGGTTCCGGCCGATCGAGTAGTCTCGCGGTCGGCGGTCCGCCACCGTCCTCTCAGATCCTGAACCGCGCCGCGCCGCTGTCGGTCAGTTCGCCGAGCGTCTCCTCGTGGACTCCCACGAGCGTGTAGACGTCGGGTCGGTACCGGACCTCCTCGGTCACTCCGTGGGCCTCCCTGAGCCGGCGTCTGACCCGGTCGACGTCACTCCGGTCGAAGTAGTTCGGCGTGAACACCAGCACCGCGTGCTCCGTCTCGCCGAACGCCTCGCAGCCGGCGCGAGTGGAGACCTTCGCGTCCCAGAACCGCCCGGCTTCGACGTCCTCGGCCACCGCTTCCCAGAGGTCGTCCACCGCCTCCGCCGGGCGCTCGACGAGCCACTTCCCGCTCAGGTACGTCGTCTCGAGGGCGAGCCGGTCCGCGTCGGCGACGGTCTCGGCGTCGGCCGGGAGCGCTCCCTCGTCCGCTCCGTCGACCTCCGGTAGGTCCGCCTCCGTCGTCGCCGCCGGGCGCGTCACGCCGTGTCTCGGGAAGTAGCCGTCGCGGGCGTTTCGCGGGAACCCCGTCACGTGTTTGATCCGGAGCCAGTGCCACCCCGACTCGTCGATGTCGGTCGGCGCGCGGTCGGTGACCATACCGGGGGTTCCGTCCCGCGGACGAAAACGCTCTCGCCCTCAGATCCGTCGAAAGTCGCCGAGCCGCGTCCCGTTCAGCAGGTACGCGTCGCCCGCCGGGAGCGCGTCGGGGAGGAACGGCGCGAGGAACGACTGTCCGTCGACGTTGACCCACGTTCCCCCGGAGCGCTCGTTGAACGCCGGGAAGACGACGAGCTCGGGCGGCTCCTCGTCGACGCTCGACTCCGACCCTCGGTCGCGGACGAATGCTCCCGGATCGATCCGGCCGCGGAGCCACGCGCGCTCCACGCGAGAGCCGCCGACCGAGTCCTCCATCCGGACCTGCGGATGCTCGTGGCCCATACACACCACGTCGGCGTCGAGGAGCGACGGATCCGGCCACGTGTGGCCGTGGAGGACGCCGACGCCACCGCCTCGGTCTCGACTGCCTCCGTCGTCACGACCGTCGCCGGCTTCGCCCATCCCGCCGCCGGCTCCGAGTATCCCGCCGCTCGTCCCGATCACGTCGAGGTCGGCGGCGAACGCCTCGGCGACGCCCGCGTCGTGGTTCCCCTCGACGAGCGTCATGGGGACGCGGTCGGTCACCGCCCGGATCAGGGTCTCCAGCTCCTCGCGCTCCTCGCCCTCCGGCGCCGCGATGCGGTGCGCGAGGTCGCCCAGGACGACGAGCCGGTCGGCGTCGGTCACCGCGAGGAGGTCGCAGAGTCGCTCTCGCCGTTCGTCCGCACGACTGTCGAGCTCGACCCCGCGCTCGTATCGCAGGCCGACCTCGATGCCCGCGTGGACGTCGGCGACGAGCAGCGCGTGCTCCCCGCCGAGGTCGGCCACGGCGGCCGGTTCGCCGACGACCGGTTCGACGCTCACCGACCCGCCCCGCGCCATCAGATCGGCTTGAGCACCCCGTCGCCGGGCTCGTAGCACTTCCCGCTCATCAGCGCGTCCTGGATCGCGTCCTCGACCGCGTCGGCGGCGACGCCGTGCTCCGCGACCACGCGGTCGACGACCGCCTCGCGGTCGGCGCGTAGCTCCTCGCGCTCGCGCTCCAGCTCCGCGACGTACTCGGCGGGGCTCGCGTCGGCCTCGGGCACCTCGAGCAGCGCGATGTCGACGCCGACGAGCGAGTCCTGCAGGACGCCCTCCTCGGCGCCGTCGGCGGGACGGGCGAAGATCGCCACGACGTCGCTCCCGGCGAACACCTCGTAGGCGTCGATCCCCGCCGCGTCGGCGAGCGTCGCCTCGACGGCGTCGGGCTTGGCCTCGCCGACGACGACCTCGAGCGAGTCGTAGCCGCGAAGCAGGTCGAGCTCGATGCCCAAGTCCGCGAACGGCTCCATCCGGTCGATCTCCTCCGCTCGGTCGCGGATCTCGGCCTGCAGCTCGTCGCGCCGGTCGTTGAGCTCGTTGACGCGCTCACGCACGTCGGCGAGCTCGGCTTCGAGCGCCTCGTCGTCGAGGGACCGGACCGCGTCGACGTCGTCCCCCTCGACGTCAAGGATGCTCTCTAGCGAGCGGACGGTGACGAGCCGCTCGTTGACCGATTCGGCGCCGTCGAGCGACTCGCCGGGCGAGAAGCCCTCGTAGCGCTCGTCGTAGTCGGTGACGTGCAGCGAGTGATGGGCGTACGCCGCCTCGATGACGTCGTCGATGACGCGCTTCGAGCCCGTCACCGACACCTTGCTCATCCGCTCAGGCCTGAGCATCCACCGCCTCCTCGGCCTGTTGGTTCACCGCTTCTTCGAACCGTTCGACCCCGTAGTCGACGGCCGCGTCCACGCGCTCACGGGCCTCGCGTTCGAGCTCGTCGCGGTCTGAACGGCCCGCCTCGAGGATCTCCTCGCGGCGCTCCTCGATCTCCTGGCGGGCCGCCTCGAGCCGCTCTTCGGCCTCGGACTCGGCCTCCTCCTCGGCCTCGGCGCGGATCTCGTCCGCGCGCTCGCGAGCCTCGGCGAGGCGCTCGTCGGCGTCCGATTCCGCCTCCGCGATGATCTCGTCCGCCTCCCGTTCAGCCTCCTTGATCCGGTCGAGCACCTCTGGTCTCGCCATGCTACTAATCACCCGAAACTCCACGAGCGACGTATAAGGTGTTTGCGAAAGTACGCGGGCGTTGCGGCCGATATGGACGGCGAACCGCCGGAGCGTCGAGCGCCGATCGACGGCCGGCGCCTACATTTAAGTACCAGTCGCCGGACCGTCACCGTATGACTACGGTATATGCGGTCGCGTCGGCGAAAGGTGGGGTCGGAAAGACCACCACGACCGCGGCGATCGCGACGATCCTGGCGGGCTCGGGCGCCGACGTCGTCGCGGTCGACGCCGACATCGGCATGGCGAACCTCGCGGACTCGCGGGGCGGGCCGACCCGGTTGACGCGGTCCACGAGGGGCCCGACGGCCTCCGCGTCGTCCCGGGCTCGACCGACCTCGACGCGTACGCGGCGGCCGACCCCGCCGGGCTCAAGGCGGTCGTCGCCGCCTTCGACGACGCCGACTACGTGCTCGTCGACGCCGGCGCGGGGCTCTCGCACGACTCCAGCCTCCCGCTCGCGATCGCAGACGAGACGCTGCTGGTCTCGACGGCGGAGCGGAGCGCGCTCGGCGACACCGAGAAGACGCGACAGCTGACCGAGCGGCTCGGCGGCACCGTCGCGGGCGCCGCGATCACCCGCGTCGCTCCCGACGCGGCCGGCGGCGACGGGGGCGACGACGAGACCAGCGGCGACAAGCACGCCAGCGACCGGGACGACCGCGTCTCCGACGTCCTCGACGCGCCGATTCTCGGCCGGATCCCCGAGGACGACGCGGTGGTCCGAGCCGCGACGGCGAACCGGCCGCTACCGATATTCGCGCCGGACGCGCCGGCCACCCGCGCGTACCGGGACCTCACGCGGACGCTGACCGGCGCGGCGATCGACGGCGCCGGGCTCGACGACGAGGGGAGTGACGCCGGAACCGAAGCGGACGCTGACGGGGCGGACGCTGACGGGGCGGACGACGGAGACGAGACGGACGACGGCGACAGCGGCGAGACGGACGATGACATCGAAGGTGACGCGCGTGTCCCAGCCGACGACGAGGACATAATCGTCGCCGACGCCGAGCGGGCCGGACTGGGCGAGCCGGGCGACGAGGAAGAGATCATCGTCGCAGACGAGGCGCCCGTTCCCGCGGACGCCGATGGCGACGGAGACGACGAGGGAGGCGCCGGCACAGAGGACGACGAGGGCGGGGAGGAAGATGAGGGGAACGCAGACGCCGAGCCCGAGGACGAACCGGCGCCGACAGCCTGCGACACGGAGACGGTCGGCGAGGACCACGTCGACGGCGACGACCTCGAGGCGATGGTCGAGGCGGAGACGACGGCGGGGTTCGACGACGGGGACGCGTCCGAGACGGCCGAAGACGAACCGGTCGCGGCGGATATCGACGAGGCGGAAACGACTGAGGAGGGGGACGATGCGGCCGACGAGGCGGAAACGACTGAGGAGGGGAACGACGAATCAGTGCCGACCGATCCCGAGGACGAGCTCGCGGGAAGCATCCCCTTCCGCGACGACGACACCGGAACGAGGAACGCCGCGCTCGCCGGGGGCGGCGACGAGGAGCGCGAGTCGGAGGACGGGGCGGAGGACGGAACAGACCAGAAAGGCGGGGAGGAGGGGGACGACGGAACAGACGAGGACGACGGAACAGACGAGGACGACGGAACAGACGAGGACGACGGAACAGACGAAAAGGGCGGAGGCGGATTCTTCAGCCGCCTGTTCGGTCGGTGACCCGCTCGCTCGGGAAACGGTGACCGGACGGCGGCGCGGAGCGGGCCGGATCGCGGTCGCGCGGGATCAGGCCTCGGACGGCGCCTTCGCGCGGTCGCGGATGAGCTCGCGGATCTCCTCCGGGTCGGTGATCCCGGCGAGCTCCTCACAGGAGACGAGCGCGGTGCCGTCGACCGACTCGCGCGTTTCGTCCTCCTCGGTGAAGTACACCGACCGGGTGCGGGCCACCTCGCCGATGGAGGACATGATCCGCGCGCGCTTCTCCGCCGCGGGAGTGAACGCCGAGTGGCCGGTGAGCACCCGAGTGACGGCGCTGTCTTCGTCCTCCGAGACCGCCTTGAACGGCGCGCGGGCGGTCGGGTGAACCGTGAAGCCGGCGTTGGTGAGCACGTGGAGGACGTGCTCGTCGTCGGGGTCGGTCTCGGGGGCCGAGGGGGTCGGCTCGGCGTCGCGCACGTCGCCGGCGCCGTCGAGCACGTCGACCGGGCTGGAGAACGGCTCGTCGAACAGCTCCTCGAGCTGGATCGCGACCTCGATGGAGGCGTTCATCCCGTCCTCGTACTTCGAGACGGTGCGTCGGGAGACGCCGAGCTCGGTCGCGAGCCGCCCGAGCGACCAGCCGCGCTGCTCGCGCTCGTCAGCGAGCAGGTCGCCGTCGAGGCTCACGTAGAGCCCGCCGGGGGCCGCGTAGATGAGCGGGGGCATCCCCTCGACGAACAGGTCGTACCCCGTGTCGGGGTTGATCACGGGGACGCCGTGCCGGAAGTAGACGACGCCCGGCTTCAGCTCCTCGTCGCGGGTCCGAATCCCGATCACCATCGGCGTCGCCTGCAGGTACTCGCCCAGGCGACGCATCTCCGCGCCGGTCTCCGCGTCCAAGGCGTCGACGTTGCCGAGGATCTTTAACAGGAGCAGGTCCTCGTTGCGCCGGGCCGCCACGTCGAAGCTCTTGGGCCGGACCGCACACCGGTCGCTGACAAGGAAGCCCGCGTCCTCCAGCATCGCGGTGACGTTCTCGATCAGCGCAGTCCGGGACATAGTCGAAATAAGCGGCTCGTGGTATATATGCGTTGTGTCACTTGTGTACCGCGAAGTCGCTGCCAGCTTGCGGTTTTCCAAACTGGCCGCCGGAGCGATTATATACCAGCATCGAGCCTCCGCTCGACGCGACGGCGGAGCGCCCTCGACCCGGGACGAGGCGAAGAGAGCGCGCGCGAGGGCGAAACCGGTTTGTTCGGGAGCGCGAAAGGGACACCATGCCGATCGTCGCCGTCGACGACACCGACTCCCGCGAGCGCGGGATGTGCACGACGTACGTCGGCGCGCGGCTCGCCGAGCGGCTCGAATCGGCCGGCGGACGCGTCCGCCGCCGGCTCCTCGTCAGGCTGAACCCCGCCGTGAAACACAAGACGCGAGGCAACGCCGCCGTCGCGGTTCACGTCTCGCAGGTGGACGCGGAGGCGGCGTTCGACCTCGCCGCCGAGACCGTCCGGGAGTTCGCCGCCGAGGCCGATCCCCGGACGTCCCCCGGCGTCGTCGTCGCCGACGTCGACGTCGCCGGCGACCCGTTCGCGCCGGACTCGCCACCGACGGGCGAGGGCGTTCCCGACCCGCGGATCCCCGTCGACGTCGCCGACTTCGCCCGACGCGCGCTCCGCCACCGCCTGTCGGTCGACGAGGCGGTGACGCTCGCCGAGGCGCACGGCTACCGGCACGCCGCGTTCGGGACCGGCGGGGAGACCGACGCGGAGGCCGTCGCCGGCCGCGGCCGCATCGGCGCGCTCGCGGCGGTCGGCGCCCCGGCCGCGTTCGACGACTGGACGACGGAGCGGATCTCCTACCGGGAACTGGACCGCTGCGGGATGCCCCGCCAGGTCGACGTCGAGAGCGTCTTCGCCGCGGCCGACGCGGGGTACCCGACCGTCTGGGACACCGTGGACCGGGAGACCGGCGCGGCGGTCTGCGTCCCCAACGCGCCCGGCCCGATCCTGCACGGGATCCGCGGCGACGATCCGGCGGCCTGCCGGGAGGTGGCCGAGGCGATCGAGGGCGAGCCCGTCGAGCGCGCCGCGACGTTCCTCACGAACCAGGGCACCGACGCCCACCTCGCGCCCGGTCAGATCGACGGACTTCGCGACGGGGCGGGCTACCGCGTCGCGGGCCGGGTCGCGAGCGAGCCGGAGACGAAACGGGGGGGTCACGTCCACGTCGACGTCGCGCCGCCCGGGGGCGCGGACGGGGGGGACGGGGCGGTCGACGCGGTCCGTCTGAGGTGCGTCGCCTTCGCGCCGACCGGTCGGTTCCGCGACCGCGTGCGCGCCCTCCGGCCCGGCGACCGGGTGACCCTCTGCGGCGAACACGAGCGCCGGGAGTCGGCGGGTGCGGCGGCGGACGCGGCCGCAGACGACGGGGGCGCGGCGGAGCCGACCTCGACGCTCAAGCTGGAGAAGTTCGCCGTGCGCGACCTGGTGCAGACCGAACCGGCCGTGCCGACCTGTCCCGACTGCGGCCGGTCGATGTCCTCCGCGGGCCGGGATCAGGGATACCGCTGTCGTGACTGCGGCACCGCCGCGCCGGGGAAGGTCGCCCGCGAGGTCGTCCGCGAGCTGGAGCCCGGCTGGTACGAGGTCCCCCCGAGCGCCCGCCGTCACGTCGCGAAGCCGCTCGTCAGGGGCGGGTTCGACGCGCCGGTCCACCCGGAGCGGTGAGCGGACTCAGTCGGCGAGGGACCGCTCCGCTCGCCACGCCGCGGCGCGGTCGAGCGCGGCCTCGCGGTCGTCGACTCGCTCGCGCCGGTAGGCGGACGCGTCGGCGGCCTGCTCCATCACGTCGAGGCGGACGACGAACCCGCCGTCGGCGCGCTCGCGGACCCGGACCGTCGCGTAGCCGTCTGAGCGCTCCCACTCGGTGACCGTGTCGTCCTCGCGGGCCAGTGACCAGCTCATACCGCAGGAGGCGGGCGCGGCGGCTAAAACGGCCCGGTTCGGGGCGGCGTCGGAACGTGGTCGGTCGGCTCGTTCAGTTCCCGTCGGCCGGTCCCGTCGTGTACGAACACACCGGACAGACCGCGTAGCCGAGGACGTCGTACGGCACGGACGCCGAGGGGGCGGTCACGTCACACATCGGGCAGTCGAACGTCGACGCGTTCTCGATGCTCATGCGTTTCCGTACCACGGCCAACCGTATCGTTACGCGCCGCTTGCCGCGCCGTCAACGACACCATACTTATAAGCGATCGCTGGGCCGAGGTCGGTCATGACCGAGGACATCCACGCGGAACGCCGCGAGCGCGCGGCGGCGCGGCTCCGGGACGCGGACGCCGCCGGGCTGGTCTGCTTCCCGAGCCGGAACTTCCAGTACCTCACCGGCTTCGATGAGGAGCCGAGCGAGCGGCACTTCCTGCTCGTGGTGCCGGCGGCGAGCGACGGCGCGAACGACGAGCGCGACGACGCGGCGGCCGACCGAAACGCCCCCGCGTTGCTCGTCCCGGAGCTGTACGAGACGCAGGTGCGCGAGGGGACCACCGTCGCTGACGTGCGGACGTGGGCCGACGGCGACGACCCGGTCGCGGCCGTGCGAGAGCTGCTCGCCGACCGCGGCCTCCGCGAGGGGCGCCTCCTCGTCGACGACACGATGTGGGCGACGTTCACGCAGGACCTCCGGGCGGCGGCCTCGGACGCGACGTGGGGGCTCGCGAGCGAGGCCCTCGCCGACCTCCGAGCGCGCAAGGACGAGACCGAGCTGGCGGCGCTCCGCGAGGCGGCCGCCGCCGCGGACGCGACCGTGCGCGACCTCCGGGAGCTGGGCGCCGACGCGGTCGGGACGACCGAGCGCGAGCTCGCCGACTGGATCGCCGACAGGCTGGCGGCCCACGGCGGGACCGGCGTCTCCTTCGAGACCATCGTGGGCGCGGGCCCGAACGGCGCGAAGCCCCACCACGGCCACGGCGACCGCGAGATCCGAGCGGGCGAGCCCGTCGTCCTCGACTTCGGGACGCGCGTCGACGGCTACCCCTCCGACCAGACGCGCACGCTGGTGTTCGACGGCGACCCCTCGACAGAGTACGAGCGGGTCCACGAGACGGTCCGAGAGGCGCAGGCGGCCGCGATCGACGCCGTGGAGCCGGGAGTCACCGCGGCGGCCGTCGACCGGGCCGCGCGGGAGGTGATCGAGGCGGCGGGGTACGGCGACGCGTTCGTCCACCGCACCGGCCACGGCGTCGGGCTCGACGTCCACGAGGAGCCGTACGTCGTCGCGGGCAACGACCGCGCGCTCGAGCCGGGGATGGTGTTCTCCGTCGAGCCGGGGGTCTACCTCGACGGTCGGTTCGGCTGCCGGATCGAGGACCTCGTCGTCGTCACCGAGCGGGGGTGCGAGCGGCTGAACGAGACGGCTCGCGGCTGGCGGTGAGCGGGACGAACGGAGAGGCGGAGACGACGAGAAGCGAGAGGTGTGCCGGGTCCGGCTGCCCGGTCAAACCCGACGCGTCGAGCCTTCGACGCTATATGCGGGAGTCGTGTGCCTGCTCCCCAATCGGAGCTTATTGCCGACTCCTATAGTTCTGACACCGAAATATTTCGGTGTGAAGGGCCGTCCGCCGCTGGAGAGTCGAACAGATCGCCATCGATCGCGGCGAGCGGGCGGGCGAATCGATCGAACGTGTGATCCGGGGAGCGGACGCAGCGGCCACCGCGGGAGCGGCCGGCATCGAAACCATTAGTGTCGCCGGAGCGGAACCGCGGGGTATGAGCGACAACGAGGAGGCCGAAGAGGTCGATGAGGCCGAACCGGCCATCGAACTCGGCGAGGGACCCGAGGTGGCCGGCGAGCCGATCGCCCGCGTCGCGTCGCGTCTCACGTGGCCCGCGAAGCGCAGCGACGTGGTGGCACAGGAGGGCGACGCCGCGGTTCGGAGCCCGGACGGACCGCGCGACCTCGACGACGTGCTCGCGGACTCCGAGGTGCCGCTGTTCGAGAGCCGCAGCGAGTTCGTCGCGGAGGTCGAGGCGCTGGTCGGACGCGGCCCGGTCGCGACCGAGTAGGCGTCGCCGCTCTCCGACGCCGCGGCCTTTTTGGTCCGGCGAGGCGGAGTCGACGTATGGCGATCCCCTTCGATCCGCACGAGCTGGACCCCGAGGAGTACGGCGAGACGCGGACGACCCTCGAAACCGACCACGAGTCGGCCGTCGAGCGCGTCCGGGAGGTGTGTCTCGACGCCGGCTTCGGCATCCCGGTCGAGTTCTCACCCTCCGACATGCTCAACGAGAAGATCGACGCCGACCGCGACCCGTACTACGTGCTGGGCGCCTGCAACCCGGCGATGGCGGACCGCGCGCTCGACGCCACCGACAAGCGAATCGGGGGGCTGTTCCCCTGCAACATGATCGTCTGGGAGGAGTCGCCGGGCGAGCAGGTCGTCTACCACGTCTCGATAATGAAGATCGCACGGCTCCTCGGGCTCCCGGTCGACGACGAGGAGATGGACGCGATCGTCGCCGACACCGGCGAGATGGTCGACGCCGTGTTCGCGGAGTTGGACGCCGGCGCTGAGTAGCGAGCGCGCGACGAGTGACAAACAGCCGAGGCGGTGGCGCGCGCCGACGAGCGGCCGGTAGGCCGGGAGTAGCGAGGGACCTTCGGTCCCTCTGACAGCCGGCGGCTTCGCCGCCGGTGATCGCACGCGCGAGGGAGGCGGCGGGCCAGTGCGGCTTCGCCCGCGTCGGCCCGTCCGCCGAGGCTGGGGAGGCGTGAGGCGCGGGGCGGTTCGGTCGGGTGGGACTCGAAGGCGCAGTCGCCGGCGGCAGCGTCGCCGGCTGGGGTTTTGGAGATGTTCGCCGGCGCTCCGCAGTCACGCTTACAATCGATCACCGCCCGCGTCACCGGCGCCTCGGTCCAGCCACGAGACCGCGACCGACTCGAACGGCCCGGAGTACTGCATCAGCGTCGTGCCGAGGATCGCCATCACGAGCACGTAGCCGACAGCGAACGCGTTGAGCGTCTGCGCGAGCGCCGGGTCGAACGCCCCCGCCTCGGCCCCGCTCACGGCGATCGTCGCGATGATCAGCGAGAACTCCCCGCGGGTCGTCATGCCGAGCGCGACGCGGGTCGAGCGCCGGGTGTTGAGGTCGAACGCGCGACCGGCGAAGAAGCCGGTGACGAGCTTCGTCGGCGTCGTCACGAGGACCGCGAGCGCGACCAGCGTCGCCACGCCGCCGAACAGCAGCGGGTCGGTGACGAGCCCGATCCAGAAGAAGAACACCGCCGCGAACGTGTCGCGGACGGGCTCGAGCAGCGTCTCGATCTCGTGGGTGTACTCCGTCGAGGCGAACGCCATCCCGACGAAGAAGGCGGCGACCGCCTCGCTCACGCCGAGCGCCAGCGCCGCGCCGGCGACGAGCACCACGGACGCGATCGACCGGAGCGCGACGAACTCCGTGTTGTCGGTCTCGACCAGCCGGTCGAACGCGGGCGTGCCGAACTGGACCGCGGCCAGGAGCACGAGGATGAACCCGATCGCGATGCCGACGTCGGCCGCGGCCGCGCCCACGTCGCCGCCGCCGAGCACGAGCGCCGAGGTCACCGCGAGGTAGACGGCGATGAACAGGTCCTCGTAGACGAGCGTCCCGAGGAGCGGCTCGGCCTCGTCGTTGGCGATCCACCCGAGGTCGATGAGCGACTTCGTGATCACCGCCGACGAGGAGATGTACACGATGCCGGCGAACAGGAACGCGGGCAGGAACGCGCCGAAGACGAGCCAGCCGAGGACCAGCCCGGCCCCGAAGTTCGCGAGGTCGATCGTCCCCGCCGTCCCGATCTGGCTCCGCCGCGCGAGCAGACGGTCGAGGTTGAACTCCAGCCCGAGGAAGAACAGGAGGAAGACGATCCCGAGCTCCGCGCCGATCGAAATGAACTCCGTCTCGGGGACGTAGACGGTCCCGACGGCGGGCACGGAGAGCCGCCCCAGCACGAACTCGCCGAGCAGCATCCCGGCGACGATGTAAAAGGGGATGACCGACTGACCGAGTCGGTCCGCGACCGCGCCGACGAGGGCGATCGCGGCGAACATGACGCCGACCTCGAGCAGCGCCACTACCGATCACCTCTGTGGTGGGTGAACCGAGCGATCGAGCTGCCCGCGACGCGCGGACCGCTCATTCGGTGAGGAGCTCCTCGAACGCCGCGCAGTTCTCTGGCGTGCCGACCCCGATGACGGTGTCGCCCTCTCTGAGAGTGGTGTCCGCGTCCGGGCTGTCGAGCACCTCGCCGTCGCGCTGGATCGCGACGACCGCCAGCCCGGTCCGGTTGCCGATGTCGGCGCTCTCCAGCGTCTCGCCGATCAGCGGCGAGCCCGGCTGGAGCTCGTACCACTCCAGGAGGATCCCGCCGGGGAGCGTCGTCTCCTGGGTTTCCGGCTCGACCGGCTGGAAGTACGCGCCCTCGATGATCGACCCGATCGTCCGGGCGAGGTCGTCCGAGAACTCGAACACTCGCTCGGAGTCGGCGTCGGGGTCGGACCGGCGGAACACCTCGCGTTTCCCCGTGTTGTGGATGACGACGACCATCTCGCCGTCGTCGAGTTCGATCTCGAACTTCTTCCCGACGCCCGGGAGGTCGGATTCCGTGATCGTCATACCGGCAAGAGCGGAGCCACCCTAATAGAGGTACACGTCGGAGTCACCCTCGCAGAGCGAGCCCACACTCGCCGGGGAGCGGTCGGCGCACGACGGCCCGGCTTCGGTCCGCAGATTCCCGTCCGACGCGTGGCTACCGCGCACCAAACGCTAAGTGCGGCGAGAGCGAGGAGACGGACATGTGGCGACCCGGGAGGAGCCGGGACCGGCGGACGGTGATCTGCATCGCGTGCGGCGACTCCGTGCTGCGCGAGGACGCGCGCGAGTACGACAAGGAGGGGAACCGCTGGGACCGACGCGGCAAGGAGTTCGAGTACCTCTGTGCCGACTGCGACGACGAGCGCTGCCACCAGCCCCGCGACGGGCTGGAGTCGCTGATCTGCTCGATCGAGTCCGACGGGCTCGCACGCGAGGAGTTTCTCAGCCGCTACGCCGACGCCGTGGCGAACGACGAGGCCGGCGCGACCGGGCGCTCCGAGCGCGACCGATGACGTGACGTCGAGACCCGAACCGGTGACGTGGCGGTGAGGGCGGACGGTCGCGGCCCCCGACAGGCCTTTCTAACGGACCCGCGTTGGTGGACGTATGTCAGACGACGAGCCGAAGCCCGGGTCCGCCGAGGACCAGGGCCCCGTGACGATCACGCCGGAGCTCGCGGACCGCCTCGCGGCGAAGCGCGAGGAGCTGTTCGAGGAGTTCGAGATCCGCGACGGGTTTCCAAGCGAGGTGATCCGCGAGGCCGAGGCCCGTACCGAGGACGTGTACGACGAGATCGAAGCCGAGATCGACGAGCGGCGGGACCTCCGAGACCTGACGACGTGGACCACCGACCCGGTCGACGCGCAGGACTTCGACGACGCGATCTCGATCGAGCGCGAGGAGGGCGCCTACCGGCTGTGGGTCCACATCGCCGACGTCACGCACTACGTCACCCCCGACACCGCGATGTGGGAGGAGGCGGTGGAGCGGGCGAACACCGTCTACCTGCCCGACTACACGATCCACATGCTCCCGCCGGTGCTCGCCGAGACCGTCTGCTCGCTCGTCCCCCGGGAGGACCGGCTCGCGCACACCGTCGAGATGGAGATCGACGACGAGACGCTCTCCTTCGAGGACATCGACATCTACAAGTCCGTCATCAACTCCGACGAGCGGCTCACCTACAAGCAGTGCGAGGAGCGGCTCGAGGACCCCACCCTCCCGCTCGGCGAGGAGAACGAGCTCGCGTTCGAGCTCGCCGACCGGCTGCACGAGCAGCGCAAGGAGGACGGCTCGCTCGTGTTGAACCCCCGTCGCGACCGCGCGCACACCATCATCGAGGAGTCGATGCTGAAGGCGAACAAGGCGGTGACGCACACCCTGATGTGGGACCGCGGCGTCGAGGCGATGTACCGCGTCCACCCGCAGCCGACCCCCGATCAGTGGAGCAAGGCGCTCCAAGAGATCCAGGAGCTCGACGGCGTCTCGATCCCGGGCAGCGCGTGGGGCGACGACCCGCGGAAGGCGGTCAACGCCGCGTTAGAGACCGCTCCGGACCGCCAGCTCAACAAGATCCAGCGCGCCGTGTTGAAGGTGATGCCCCGCGCGAAGTACATGAACGACCCGTTCGGCGGCCACCACGCGCTCAACTTCGACATCTACGGCCACTTCACCTCTCCCATCCGGCGGCTCTCGGATACGATCAACCACTGGATCGTCCACGAGAACGACGTGCCGGAGAACCTCCTGGAGCTGTGCGACCACGCCAGCGACAAGCAGAAGGACGGCGAGACCGCGGAGCGGCTGTACAAGCAGTTCCTCCAGGAGCAGGGGCTCGACCCCCACGCGGTGAACAACCGGGGGATCGAGGTCGTCGAGGACGCCGAAGAGGCGAAACACACCGTCTGACTCCCTGGAGACGGCGAAGCGTTGATCGACGGCGACGCGCACGGACGACGAACCGGGAGGCAGCCGGGGCCGTCAGTCTCGGCGCGTCGCGTAGCGGACGACGGCGAGCGCCGAGAGCGACCCCATAGCGGCGATACCCGCCAGCACGACGAACAGCTCCGCGGATCCGGCGCGCGTCAACACGGTCCCCGAGAGCGCGGCGCCGAGCGAGCCGACGCCGAAGATGCCGAGGTACGTGTATCCGAACGAGAGCCCGCGGGCGTCGGGCGGGGAGTAGGCCGCGACGGTCGCCTGCGAGAGCGGCTGGACGGTGAACAGCGCGACGCCGAGCAGCAGCGAGACCGCGAGGAACGTCCCGGCGGTCCCGCTCGCGGGGACGAAAAGCAGCGCGAGACCGGCCAGCGCGGCCATAACGACGATCAGCGCACGCTCCGGGCGCATCCGGTCGGCGATCCGGCCGCCGAGGTACTGGCCGAACACGCCGACCATGAGGACGGCGACGTACAGGTACCGAGCGAGGTCGAACTCCTCGGCGTACGGGCTCCCGGGATCCAGGAACCGGACGTCGACGAGCCCGTCGAGCACCTCGCCGAGCAGGTCCGGCAGGAACGTGAGGAACGCTCGGTAGTAGAGACCGCTGAACGTGACGAACGCGAACACGATCAGGAAGCCCCCGGCCAGCAGCGTCCGCGTGTCGCCGACGACGCTCGACGCGGTGACGCGCGGGGCGTCGTCGACCTCGGTCTCGTCGTCCTTCTCGGTGGCGGCCGAACCCGATCCGGCGGTCGTCGCGTCGACGTCGACGGTGACGCCGTACGCCGCGACAACGGCGGCCGGAAGCGTGAGCAGCGCCATCACGGTCGCCCAGTCGAACGCCAGGAGCAGGAGCACGGTCGCCAGGGGGCCGAGCGCGATGCCGAGGTTGCCGCCGATCCCGTGGTAGCCGAGCGCGGCCCCGCGTCGGTCTATCGACCTGGAGATCAGCGCGAGCCCGGCGGGATGGTAGACGCTGGCCGTGACGCCCCACGCCCCGAGCGCGAGCGCGAGGGTGAGGAGGTTCGGCGCGAGGCTCGCCAACAGGAACGACCCGGCCATGCCGGCCAGACTACCGAGGATGAGCGGCTTCGACCCGAAGCGATCGACGAGGATCCCGCCGGGGAGCGCCCCGACGCCGAACAGCCCGTATCCGACCGTGACGACGAGCCCGAGCGTCGCCGCAGTCGTCGAGAACTCGGCGATCCACACCGTCAGCAGGATCGGGATCGAGAGCTCGTACGTGTGCACGAGCCCGTGCGAACCGGCGGCGAACGCCACGATCCGCCGTTCCGCGGAGTCCATTTCGTCCGGCGTTCTCGGTGCCGGGGGCATAGCTGCGGTGGTAGCTGCCGGGGTTGCCGGCACTCAGTCGGTCGGGGCGTCGACGGCGAGGCGCTCTGACGTCCACTCGCCGCCTCGCGACCGCCGCGACCCCCGCGCGACGGCCCGCGCGGCACGTCGCTTCACTCCAGGTCCTCGGGCTGGGTGCCGATCCCCTCGGGCCAGCCCGTCGGCTGCGCCGGGGTCGGCTCGGCGTGCGAGCGCTTCAACACCATGGGCGTGCGCTCCAGCGAGAGGACGAGCTCGTCGTCCTGGTTGTACGCGCGGAGCTCCGTGGTGACGATGCCGACGTGGTCCCGGGAGGCGGACTCGCGCGTCGCGAGCACCTCCGACTCCGCGAACAGCGTGTCGCCGTGAAACACCGGGGCGTGGTGGCGGACGTCGTCGTAGCCGAGGTTCGCCGTGGCGTTGGCGCTCACGTCGATGACGCTCATCCCGACCGCCAGCGCGATGACGAACGTGCCGTCGACGAGTCGCTCGCCGAACTCCGTCTCGGCGGCGTACGCCTCGTTGAAGTGCATCGGATTGAGATTCATCGAGAGGTTCGTGAACCAGACGTTGTCCGTCTCGGTCACCGTCCGCCCGTACGGGTGTTTGTACACGTCGCCGACCGCGAAGTCCTCGTAGTACCGGCCCTCCCACCCGCCCACCAGTCGGCGGTCGGACCCGCCGTCGGTGGCGACGGTCGGTTCGACCGGCTCTCTCCCGGCGGTCGCGTCGGATGTCCTCCGGTCGTGCGCGTCGCTGTCACGAGACATGTCGACCACCGACGACGACGGGGCAAAAGAGGGTTGCGTTCGGGGGTCCAGTGACCGCGACCTACGAGAAGTTGAAGGACGTGTACAGCAGCAGCCCGACGGAGACGATGATGACCAGCAGCAGCCACCCGATCATGATCGCGCCCATCTGGCGATGTGAGAGGTGCTTTCCCTCGAGGATCTCGGAAACGCCCATACGTGGTCAGATCCGCCGGGGGTATTTAATTATAACTGGGTAGTCCCCGTCCGCGAGACGGAGGGGCTCGAAGGGAGGCAGCTGTCGAACGTCGCGGCGAGAGGCCCGGACACTGCAGGCGGTGTGTGCAGCCCACGGGGTTGCTCACGTCGCAGAATGCGTGCACACGCGGACACTGGATGATTTCCAGCCGCTCTTAAGTCCTCCTGGGAATTATCAATTCCCCGATGAGTTCAAGAACGGTGAGACGGTACAGTTCTCCATGGTACAAGCGCAGTCCTCACCGGCCAACGTCGACACGATAATTTATAACATAGTTGAGAAAGTGGCCGAACAGGAAGCCGTCGATCCGATCGAACTCACTCCTCCGCTCTTCGAAGTGATCGACCCCGATGCCTTGGGCCAGATCTTCGCGACGACGCCGACTGCCGGTCGTATGGAAGTCCAAGTCACCTTCAGTTACAACGGGTACCAAGTCGCAGTCCGCGGTGACGGCTCCGTGTCCGTCGAGGGGTGAAGAGCGCAGGAGAGTGGCAGGCGCACCGCGAACGCCCGTGAGTTCCCCGTACCGACCGCGACCGAGTCCGCATGCCCTCGGCTGGGTAGATTGGTTCGGCCGTGCCGGATCGAGGACGCGTATCGGTCGTCGATCGGGTGCGCCGTGACACGTTACACCCGGGAACATCCACCGTTCAGCAGTGAGAACTGCCGGCAGTGAACTGAAGCCGACGTTGGCCGTACTGTCGGTATGCTACCCCCTGTGATCGGTGGTCTCCAACCGGTGACCAATCACGTCCAGTCGCTCGGCGCCACGGGCCTTCGGGTCGTCACGTTCGTCGCGGTGGCCAGTGGAATTTACCTAACGGCGCGATTCGTCTTTG
The DNA here is from genome assembly GCF_034497445.1 of Halorubrum sp. AD140. Classification (NCBI taxonomy): domain Archaea; kingdom Methanobacteriati; phylum Methanobacteriota; class Halobacteria; order Halobacteriales; family Haloferacaceae; genus Halorubrum; species Halorubrum sp. AD140. The sequence continues at coordinate 46,627 of NZ_JAXRUU010000006.1, read as the reverse complement.
AGCCGCTCCTGACCGTGGTCTTGGACAGGGGCGGCGTCGAGATAACGCTACGGCGGACGATAGAACAGGTCGTCCACGTCGGAGTGCTTCTCCTCGGCCTGTACGCCGCACTCACGCTGTCCGGCTTCGGTGAGAGTATCAACATCACTGGACCCTTCCTCGCCGCCGTTACGCTCGCGGTCGGATTCGCGGCGCGAGACGTCGTCAATAACCTCGTCAGCGGCGTGTTCATCATCGCTGATCCCCGGTTCAAAATAGGCGATTGGATCGAGTGGAACGACACCACCGGCGTGATCGACGACATCACGTTTCGGACCACCCGAGTGCGTACGTTCGATAACGAGATCGTTAGCGTTCCGAACTCGGAGCTCGCCACCTCGGCCGTGACCAACTCCGTCGAGGAGAACCGGCTCCGAATCACCTCCGAGTTCTGGATCAGCTACGACGACGAGGTCACCGCGGCGACGACGATTCTCCGCGAAGAAGCGAAAGCGCTCGAGGAGATACTGGATCGACCGGCGCCGACCGCCGGAGTCATGGAAGTGAACGACTCGCGCGTGCGGATCCAGTCTCGGATCTGGATTGGAGATCCCAGTAGACGAGACTTCGTTCGGATCCGCTCTCTGTATCTGTCCCGCGTGAAAGAGCGGTTCCAGGAGGAAGACGTCCGGATGCCGCCAGCGTGGTGAGCGGTGTCGGTAGCCGTGGGACGCGCAGCGCCTGCGTCGGCCGAGGATCGCGTGGATGACGCAGGGGACGGAGAGGGTCCGCAACGCCCACGAATCCGGTGGGACCGTTCTCTCTCCGGCGGTTCCCAATCGTTCAACGGTTGGTCCTGTGTCCCGGGCCGGGAAGCCGTTCCTCGCTCGTCGACGTGGACAGCAGTCCTTTACTGGCGGCGCGAGACAGGCTTGGTAATGGCTACCGAAGCGCGGTTTACGATCCCGTCAGACGAGTTTCCCTTAGGGACCATGTTCGAGCGGTTCCCGGGAGTGACGATTGAGCTGGAGCGAATCATTCCGGCGCAAGACGTCGTGATTCCCTATTTCTGGGTTCGGGGGGGCCGTCATCGACGACATCGAGGACGCATTCCGTGCCCACCCGGGCGTGGAGGACATTCGGTTCGTCGACTCCGTCGGAGACGAGTACCTGTTGCGCGTCGAGTGGACGCTGGAGTACGACGGCGTGTTGAGCACGCTGATGGAGACCGGAGTTCCCCTTATCGAAGCGGTCGGCACGAACCAGCAGTGGACGTTCGATATCCGGGGCGACGAGCGACGGGACATCGCGGCGTTTCAAGAGCGCTGTCGGGAGTTGAACATCCCGATCACGCTCACCAAACTGCACGCGCTGACACCCCTCGACTCGGAGGCCGAAACCGCACTCACCGACACCCAGCGAGAGGCGCTGGTGCTCGCGTACGAGCGAGGGTACTTCAACACGCCTCGCGACGTGACGATGGCGGACCTCGGCGACGAACTGAACATTTCCCAGCAGGCGGTCGCCTCCCGGCTCCGACGCGGAATCAGATCGATTCTCGGCACTACGCTGTCCGAACTCCGCACCCCAGAGTGAGGCCAGCTTAAAAAACAGTTGTATATCCAAAAACAGACGTAAACCGCGCTGGGAGTGTACGGAGGCGCATGGTTGGGACCCATGAGGTAGAGACGCTACTGGACGCCTGTGGCCACAAACACCGTCGCATCGTCCTCGCGGTACTCACGAGTCGGGAACGGCCGGTCTCGATAGACGACCTCACAAACGCGATCATCAGACACAATCACCACACGACACCGCCAGAGACCGGCGACGAGACAGTGGCACAGATTCGGGCCAGCCTCCATCACCTCCACCTCCCGAAGTTGGCCGAGACGGGGTTCGCCCGGTACGACCGCGAGCGGCAAACGGTGGAGTCGACACCGCTAGTCGACCGAGAGGAGTCCCGGCTTTCGGCAATCCTCGCGATGGACGCTGACCTCCCACCCCTCGAATAGCGTGGCGGCGGCGAGGCCGACGACACTACTCGACGCCGAGCTCCCGCACGGGATCGGCCGAGAGTACCTCCGCAGAAACGAACCGTCTCTATGGACTCGCGGTGTTGCTCGCGGCGCGAAAACATGGACTCGCGGGGATTTGAACCCCGGGCCTCTTCCTTGCGAAGGAAGCGATCTGCCGCTGATCTACGAGCCCGCATCCGAAATCAATCGCCGTTCGTATTTGTACCTTACCTTTTGGCGACCCGCACGGCAGGGCGTCACAGTCCGCCGGGACCGTCACAGTTCGCGACGAGAACGGCCGATACCGACGGGATTAGGTAGCCGCCCCCGCGACGTTCGATCGAGGCGACCGGCGGCGCGATCGTGGCGCCGAACGACAACTCTATTAACGTTTTTGAGATGCATTCCACATTCGTTACACTTTTGCGTGCGGACGACCCAGCTTCGGACATGCCAGAAGCGACGGCGACGACGGACCCCGACCCGGCCGCGATCGCGGCCCTGAAACACGTGGGGCTCGTCGGCGGCCTGACCGAGACGAAGGTGTCGTGTGCCGCGTTGGGCGACCGGCTCGACGCCTCGACGCAGACGGCCTCCAGGCGGCTCCAGACCCTCGAATCGGCGGGCTACGTCGAACGCGACGTGGTCGGAGACGGCCAGTGGGTGCGCGTCACCGACGCGGGCGAGGCGGCCCTCCGCGCCGAGTACGCCGACTACCGCCGGCTGTTCGAGAGCGACGTCGAACTCGTCCTCCGCGGCGCGGTCACCGGCGGGATGGGCGAGGGACGCCACTACATCACCCTCCCGGGCTACGCCGAGCAGTTCCGGGCTCGGCTCGGCTACGAGCCGTTTCCGGGGACGCTCAACGTCGACCTGACCGACGAGAGCGTTCGGCGCCGCGGCGAGATCGCCTCCATCGAGGCGGTCCCGATCGACGCGTGGGAGGACGAGGAGCGCACGTACGGCGCCGCGTCCTGTTACGCGGTCGCGCTCGTCGCCGGCGACGAGCGCTACGAGGAGGCCCACGCGATCGTCCCCGACCGCACCCACCACGACGACGACCAGCTGGAGCTGATCGCTCCCGACCGCCTCCGCGACGCGCTCGACCTCGACGACGGCGACGCGGTCGAGGTTCGGGTGGCCGCGACCACGCGAGCGGACGCGCCCGAGGCGGACGCCGACGAGGGCGGGACCCGCGAGCGCGACGCGTCCGGGACGGAGGCAGCCTGATGCGCGCCGACGTCGACGCCGACGGCGACGCGGAGACGACGCCCGGAGACCCGATGACAGAGGCGACGGACGCCGTCGATCGCGCGCTCGACGCCTTCCGCGCCGGCGGTCCGGTCTGCGTCCACGACTTCGCGGACCGCGAGGGCGAGACGGACATCGTCTACCCGGCCGGCGCGGTCGACGAGGCGGCCGTCGCGCACATGCGCAACGACGCGGGCGGGCTGATCTGCGTCGCCGTCGCGGACGTCGTCGCCGACGCGTTCGAGCTCCCGTTCCTCGCGGACGCGCTCGACCACCCCGCTGTCGACGACGACCCCGACTACGACGACCGGTCCTCCTTCTCGCTGCCCGTGAACCACCGCGAGACGTTCACCGGCATCACCGACGCGGACCGCGCGCGGACCATCGTCGAGCTCGCGAACGCGGCCGCCGCCGTCGACGCCGACCCCGCGGGGTACGGGCCCGAGGACTTCGCGGCGGAGTTCCGCGCGCCGGGCCACGTCCACGTGCTTCGGGGCGACCGAGACGGGCTCAGCGGTCGGACCGGCCACACGGAGCTCGGGCTCGCGATGGCCGAGGCGGTCGGCGCCGCCCCCGCCGCCGTGGTCTGCGAGATGCTCGACGGCGAGACGGGCGACGCGCTCGCGCCCGCGGACGCCGAGGCGTACGCCCGACGACGACAGATCCCCTACGTCGAGGGGGCCGCGCTCGTCGAGGCGCTTAAATAACCGAACGCGGTGCCGTCGGTGCGTGCCTCTGAGCGCCCGCAGGGCGCGAAGAGCACGCGCGAGGGAGTCGCGAGCGCTGATAAGCGCGAGCGACAGGGCGAGAGCGGAGCTCTCGCTTGCAACCGGCGCGTAGCGCCGGTGACGAGGCTGGGGAGGCGTGAGGCGCGGTGCTGTGCGGGGCGGGACTCAAAGGGGCAGCCGGCGAGGGGAACGCAGGCGTTCACGAGAGCAGAGCTCTCGTGAGCCAATCAGAACGCAAAGCGTTCTGATGACGACGCAAGCACCGCAGGGAAGGAGCGAAGCGACTGATGAGGCGCGCAGCGAGCGTGCGTTCCCCTCGCCGGCTGGGGCTTTGGAGGTGTTCGCCGACGAGCCGCTGTCACTCGCGTACGACTGACCGACCGTGCCGTTGCCAGCGACGTATCCGTCCTCGACCGCGTTCTCCGCATGTCACAGATTTAAGCCCGCCGACCGCAACGCCCGACTATGGGATTCGACGAGATAGACGTCGACACGATCTGGAAGAACGGGGAGTTCCTCGACTGGGAGGACGCGACGACCCACGTTCTGACCCACGCGCTCCACTACGGGAGCGGCGTGTTCGAGGGCGTCCGCTGTTACGACACCGAGAAGGGACCGGCGATCTTCCGCTGGGAGGAGCACCTCGACCGGCTGTTCGACTCCGCGAAGATGTACGACATGGACATCGAGCACTCCCGCGAGGAGATCACCGACGCCACCCTCGAGCTGCTCGACCGACAGGACCTCGACTCCGCGTACATCCGCCCGATCGCCTACTACGGGTACGACTCGCTGGGCGTCTCGCCGAGGGACTGCCCGACCGACCTCGTGCTCGCGGCGTGGCCGTGGGGCACGTACCTCGGGGAGGAGGCCTTAGAGGAGGGCGTCGACGTGATGGTCTCCTCGTGGCGGAAACACGCCTCCTCGCAGGTGCCGACCAACGTGAAGACCACCGGCCTGTACGTCAACTCCATGCTCGCGGGCGAGGAGGCGCGCCGGAACGGCTACGTCGAGGCGATCGTCCTCAACAAGGAGGGGAACGTCGCCGAGGGCCCGGGCGAGAACATCTTCGTGGTGAACGACCGCGAGGTGTACACCACCGGGCCGGCCCAGTCCATCCTCGAGGGTATCACCCGTGACACCGTCATCGCCCTCGCCGAGGAGCGCGGCTACGAGGTCCACGACGAAGCCGTCATCTCGCGCGGCCAGCTGTACACCGCCGACGAGCTGTTCTTCACCGGCTCCGCGGCCGAGGTCACGCCGATCCGCTCCGTCGACGACACCGAGATCGGCGCGGGCACCCGCGGTCCGGTCACCGAGGAGCTGCAGCGCGCCTTCTTCGACCTCGTCGAGCGCCGGACGGACGACCACGACGAGTGGTTCACCTACCGCTAGGTCGAACGGAACGCGAGGGAGGGCGTCCTCACTGCGGGTCGCCGGTCGGCTCGCCCCCGACGTCGCCCGACGCGTCGCCGCCCGCCGCCCTGCGACCGGCGGTGGACCGGTCTGATTCCCCCGGAGTGCCGTCGGTGCGGACGCCGCCGCCGGGCGTGCCGGTGGTCCCCTCGGGAGGGCGCTCCTCCTGAACGGGGACCTGGTGAGCCGACTCGGCGAAGCCGGCCGAGAGGACGCGGGTCATTCCCTCCTCGACCGTCTCGCCGGTCTCTTCGATGCGCTCCGGATCGACCTCGATGACGAAGCCGGTGGTGATGTTCGGCGCCGTCGGCATGAACAGGACGATCTTCCCGTCGCGGGTCCGCTTTCCGGTCCGGAACGCCGTCATTCGGACGCCCTGCCACGTCTCGATGTAGACGGGGCTCTGGAGCTCGTCGGTCCCGGAGACGGCCGTCTCGATCGCGAGCTTGGAGGCGTTGTACACCACGCGCAGCGCCGGAATTCGGTTGATCGCGCCGTCCACGGCGGATTCCGCCAGCCGGCCGAACGTCGTCCGCATGAGGTACCCGACGGCGAGGACGACCGTCGCGAACACCGCGAACGCGATGATCACGCGGGATATCGGCTCCAGCGGGGCGGGGATGATCGCCGGCTGGAGCCCCTCGATCAGCGGGATCGACGCGATGTACTGGTAGATCCACTGGAGGACTAAGAGGAGTACCAAGAGGGGCGCCAACACGATGAGCCCGCTGGCGAAGTCGCGTTTCCACGTGGACATCTATCGAATGCCTATGCGGCGCCGACCCTTAAGAGAGCTTCTACGCGCGAACTCCCGGGCTCGCCGGCGGCGACTTCCCCTCGCGGCCGCCAGCGCTCGCCCGTCACCGTCCTACGATCGCCCGCGCGGCGAACGCTAGGTTCTCCTTGCGCTCGCGGACCCGCCGGTAGAAGTACGAGAGCCACTTGTCGCCGTACGGCGCGTACTGGGCCACGTCGACGCCCTGTGCCGCGAGGTCGCGCTGGGCGTCCTCGCGGACGCCCATCAGCATCTGGACCTCGTAGTCGGTGGCGTGTTCGCGGGCGAGCCGGTCGGCGAGCGCGAGCATCGCGGGGTCGTGGCTGCCGACGGCGACGCCGCGGTCTCGGCGCTCGAACAGGAACCGCAGGTCCCCGCGGTACGCCTCGTCGACGTCGGCCTTTCCCTTGTACGCGACCGACGCCGGCTCGTCGTACGCGCCCTTCACGAGGCGGATCGCCCCCGGGACGGCGACGAGGCGTTCGAGGTCCTCGCGGGTGCGCTTGAGGTTCGACTGGACGCACTGGCCGACGCTCCAGGGGTACTCGGTCGCGATCGACTCGAAGGCGTCGAGGGTGGCGTCGGTGGTGTCCGCGTCCTCCATGTCACACCAGACGAACGCGTCGAGCTCGTGGGCGCGGGCGACGATCTCTCGGTAGTGCGCCTCGAACAGGTCGGCGGAGACGTCGAGGCCGATCTGCGAGGGCTTCACCGAGACGCAGGCGTCGAGGCCGCTGTCGGCGACGTCCTGGAGGAGTCCGAGGTACGTATCGACGTCGGCGCGGGCGTCCGCCGGGTCGTCGTAGTGCTCGCCGAGCAGGTTGACGATGACGGCGATGTCGTCCTCGTTGCACGCGCGGACGTGTTCGAGAACTTCCGGGACGCTCTCGCCGGCGACGAAGCGGCGCGCGATCGGAGGGATCATACCGGACCTCGGGGCGGTGACGACTTGATTGTTGTCGAACCGGCGGTCGCGCGAGCGGATCCGTGGTTTATAAATTGACCACGGCTGTGCACCGCGTATGATCGGTTCGCTCGTCGCGACGGCGTTCTGGGCGATGCTCCCCGCATACGTGCCGAACAACGCCGCGGTGCTCGCCGGCGGCGGCCGCCCCATCGACGGCGGCCGCGAGTGGCGGGGCGCGCGCCTGCTCGGCGACGGGAAGACGTGGCGGGGGACGGCGATCGGCACGCTGACGGGCGTCCTCCTCGCGCTGGCGCTCAACCGCGTCAACGACCCCGCCAGTGCGGCGCTCGGCGTCGACCTCCCGACGTTCGCGCTCCCCGCCGCGGTGGCGCTCGCGTTCGGCGCGATGTGCGGCGACATCGGCGCCTCGTTTCTCAAGCGCCGCTCCGGCCGCGAGCGCGGCGCCGCGTTCCCCGGGCTGGATCAGCTCGACTTTGTCGTCGTCGCGCTGCTGGCCGTCTTCCTCGTCGACACGGACTGGGCGATCGCGACGTTCACGCCGTCCGTCCTCGCGGTCGTCCTCGTGATGACTCCCGTCCTCCACGTCGTCACGAACGTCGGCGCCTACGCGCTCGGACTGAAGAACGAGCCGTGGTGAGCTGACGAGAACGAGCCGTGGTGAGCCGGCCGACCGACGCTCGTCGTCACCGGCCTCCCCGCGAACGCGCTCCGACGTCCGGGCTCCGGGCCGACGGGTCGCTGTCGTCCGTCGCCGCCGTTCCGTGCAAATAGGTCACAACCAGCGCGCCGCAGGACGAGGAAAACCGTATTCGGACATTTTAGCCAGAATCACCGATCGTTCGTCGACAATATGTCGGTTCGAAGAGGATCGTGAGAAGATACTTATACCTGCGTGCCATCTGTTGACACGCATGTCTAGTAGTGCACCCAGCCCGGACGACGACGTGCTCGACGAGTTTCTGTCCGACCGCGGCCACGAGACCGAGATCGTACGCTGGGAGCGATCCTATAACAAGCTCCAGTGTCCGGAGTGTGGTGCACTCCACCCCGAGGGAACGGCGCGCTGTGACGTCTGCGACTGGCGCCCGACCTGACGCCGACGACGACGCACGGCTGATTTGCGTTTTTCTTTCGACAGTACTCGGCGGCAGTATTATGTGGGATCAATCGATAGTGGCGACCATGCCGACCTGCCAGAACTGCGGTTCGTTTGTCACGACCGATTACGTTCGGGTGTTCACCCCGAACGAGGTCGACCGTCCCCGCGTCTGTCCCTCCTGTGAGGACCTCGTCCGCGACGGTGCCGACGTGCGGGAGGCGCGCGCGACCCGAAGCAACTGACCAGTCAAGCCATGTGATCGGGGCGTTTCCACCGGAGCGACCCGAGCCACCGCGTTTAAGGAGAACCGGGATCAGGGATAGACAATGACCGAGCCCACGGTGACGCGACTGTTCGGCGGTCCGGGCAGCGGGAAGACCACGGCGCTCTTGGACCGCGTCGAGGGGATCCTCGAGGACGACGACGTCGACGTCCGCGACGTGCTCGTCGTCTCGTACACGCGCGCGGCCGCCGCCGAGATCCGCGAACGCCTCGCGGAGCGGCTCGACGTCTCCTCGCGCAGCCTCCAGGGGAACGTCAGCACCATGCACGCGAAGGCGTACGAGCTGCTCGACCTCTCCCGGGGCGACGTCGTCGGCGAGGACGACAAGGAGGCGTTCTGCGACGAGTACGGGATCGAGTTCGAGGACCAGCACGGCGGCGCCGGCCGCCGGACCGCGCGGTCGACGACGATCGGCAACAAGATCATCGCCACCTCCCAGTGGCTCCAGCGAACCGAGCGCGACGTGGCCGACTGGTACGACGTCCCCTTCCAGTGGAACGTCGAGGAGGTCCGGCTGCCGCCCGACGAGGACCCCAACGCCCAGGAGGGGAACAAGTACACCCCGACGTGGTCCTCCGACGACGACCGGATCGACATCCCCGAGACGATCCGCGCGTGGCGGGCGTACAAGGGCGACAACGGCCTCGTCGGGTTCGCTGACATGCTCGAACGAGTGTCACAGCGCTCGCTCGTGCCGAACGTCGACTACCTGATCATCGACGAGTTCCAGGACATCACGACGCTACAGTACAACGTCTTCGAGGAGTGGCGCCCCCACATGGAGAAGGTGCTCATCGCCGGCGACGACGACCAGGTCGTGTACGCGTGGCAGGGCGCCGATCCCGACCTCCTCCTCGACACCGAGGTCGACGAGGACGTCATCCTCCCGAACTCCTACCGACTCCCCTCGGAGATCCTCAACGTCGTCAACGCGGAGATCCGACACATCGACAAGCGTCAGGAGAAGGACCTCCACCCGCGCAAGGAGGGCGGCACCGTCGAGGCGATCCAGTCGCCGTCGATGATCGAGCTCGTCCGGAACGTCCGGTACACGATCGACGACGACGAGGGCGACATCATGTGCCTGTTCCGCGCCCGGTACCAGATGTTCGACTTCATCGACGAGTTCATCGACCACGGGATCCCGTTCACCATGCTCACCGACGGCCGGATGTGGACCGACCGCGTGCAGGACTACGTCAGCGCCGTCGAGAAGGCGGAGGCGGGCGACCCCGTGAACGGGCTGGAGGCCCGGCGGCTCGCCGACATGCTCCAGGACTCCGCGTTCGGGACCCACGACCGCGACGAGTTCTACGACTTCCTGGACGACCGCGAGGAGGCGACCGACGCCGACGACGTCTCCCTGTTCGAAGTGACGCGCGACGAGCTCGACGACCACATCCCGTTCATGCCGGACACCGCGAGCGCCGACGACATGGTCCGGAAGGTGACGAGCTTCCAGCGGAAGTCGATGGGCGCGTACTTCGGCGGCGACTACGAGGGGACGGACCCGACCCGCGTCCGCGTCGGCACGATCCACTCCGCGAAGGGCCGCGAGGCCGACCACGTGTTCGTCGCGACCGACCTCACGGAGAAGGTCGTCGAGCAGATGGCGGCCTCCATCGAGGACCCGACCGACGTCGACGGCGTCGACGAGTTCACGAAGGCGACGAGCCCCGTCCCGGTCCTCACGGACAACGAGCGCCGCGTCTTCTACGTCGGGATGTCCCGCGCCCGCGAGCGCCTCGTCATCATGGAGAGCCTGATCGGCGGAGCGCCCACGCTTCCGATCAGCGTCCTGCTGTTCAACGAGCTCCGCGACGAGCCCCCCGAGGAGCTGATCGAAGAGGTCCAGGCCGAGCTGGCGGTCCCCGAACCGGAGCCGTGAGGGACGGGAGCGACGACGGCGCGCCCGCTGGAAGCGCCTCCCCGCCTCGCCCCCTCCGGACCGATCTCTCCCCGGTCGTCGAGGCGGTCGAGGCCGCCGACGCCGACGCGTTCGTCGCGGTCGGCGACCGCTTCGACGACGGCCTGCGGTACCTCACGCGGTTTTCGGGGCCGGACCGGGCGTACGCGCTGGTGGTGGTCCCGGACGGCGACGAGAGCGGCGACGACGCCGAAAGCGACACCGCAGCTCCACGCGCCGTCTGCTGTGCCCCCGCCCTGTTCGCCGGACAGGCGGAGCGAGAGTTCGTGGCGGGCGCGCGCACCAGAAACGACGGATCGGGACGCGAGAGCGGCGACGGCGAGAGCGACGGCGGCACCTTCCACGACGGCGTCGCCCGCGAGGTGCGGACCGAGAACGTCGGCGACCACGCGGGGAAACGCGCGGCCGCGTCGGTCGCGGCGCTGCTCGGCGAAGGCGGGGGAGAGCACACCCTCCTCGTCCCGCCGTCGATCCCCCACGACGCCGCCGTCTACCTCGAACGCGCCGGCAACGGACTCGCGTCGACTGACGCGGTGACGACGGCCAGAGCGCGGAAGACCGGCGCCGAGATCGACCGACTCCGCCGCGTCCAACGCGCGGCGGCCGCCGGGATGGCGCGCGCCGAGACCGTGCTGGCGGAGAGCGAGGTCGGCGAGGACGGGGTGGGAGACCCGGTCCTCAGCTGGGAGAGCGCCCCCCTGACGACCGAGCGGCTCCGCCGCGAGGTGAACGCGGTCCTCGCCGCGCGCGGCGTCCGCGACGCCGGCAACACCGTGATCGGCGCCGGACCGTCGGCCGCTGACCTCCACTTCGTCGGAAACGAGCCGGTTCGGCCGGGCGAGACCGTCCTGCTCGACGTCTCGCCGCGCGGCCCGGACGGCTACTACGGGGACGTGACCCGGACGTTCGTCGTCGACGGCGACGGCGGCTGGGAGCGCCGCGCGTACGTCGCGGTCGAGGCCGCCCGCGAGGCCGCGCTCGCGGAGGTCGAACCGGGCGTCCCGGCCGAGACCGTTCACGGCGAGGCGGCCGCTGAGCTGGCCGCCTACGGCTTCGATCCGAACGCCGACGAGGGGGAGGCGGGATTCACGCACGGCACCGGCCACGGCGTGGGGATGAGCCTCCACGAGGCGCCGTCGCTGTCGGGCCCGGGCGAGCTGCGGCCGGGCCACGTCGTGACGATAGAGCCCGGCGTCTACGACCCGGACGTGGGCGGCGTCCGGCTGGAGGACCTCGTCGTCGTCACCGACGACGGGTACGAGCTACTGGCGGAGTACCCGTTCGGGATCGTGCCGCAGGAGCGCGAGTGAGTCCGATATCGGCCGCCGGTCACTTCTCGACAGACTCGCCGTCGGAGTCGGAGACCGGCTCCTCCCCGCCGCGGAGCTGTCGCGGGAGCAGCCCCGACACCAGCCCGCGGAGGATCCGGCCCGGGTCGAGGAAGTACTGCGGGAGCACGACCATCGCGACGGCGACGACGAGCAGTCCGGCACCGAGCGCGACCTCGCCGGCGAACAGCCGGATGACGGCGTAGTTCGCGAGCGGCAGCGCGAACACGAGCGACGCCGCCAGCCCGATCATGTCCATCAGCCCGAGGTTCATCGGAGTCGGGTTGGCGCCCGGCGTTCAAAAGGGGCGCGACGTCGGTTCGGGGGTCGCACCGAACGCACGAGGCGCGCCGAACCGCGACTCGCCCCGAACACCGAACCGCTATGTGTCGCGCGCGCTCAGGGCGGGTATGTTCACCGGCATCGTCGAGGGCACCGGCAGGGTCCGCGAGCGGACCGAGACCGCGGACGGGCTCCGGCTCCGGATCGGCGTCGACGGGTTCGACGACCTCCATCACGGCCAGTCGATAAGCGTCAGCGGCGTCTGTCTCACGGTCGAGGAGCACGGGGAGACCGCGGGCGACGAGGACGATGCCGAGGAGAGCTGGTTCGAGGTGTTCCTCGCGAGCGAGACGGTCGCGAAGACGTACCTCGGGGACCTCGTGGAGGGCGACGCGGTCAACGTCGAGCGCGCGATGCCCGCGGACGGGCGGTTCGACGGCCACGTCGTGCAGGGGCACGTGGACACCGTCGCCGAGGTGACGGGGATCGAAAGCGTCGGCGAGGACTGGCGGTTCACGTTCGCGATCCCCGCGGGCCACGCCGACTACCTCGTCGACAAGGGCTCCGTGACGCTCGACGGGATCTCGCTGACGGTCGCCGAGAAGCGCGCGGAGGAGTTCGACGTCGCGATCATCCCGACGACCTACGAGCTCACGACGCTCTCGGAGAAGTCGGTGGGCGACCCGGTCCACCTGGAGGTCGACGTGATCGCGAAGTACGTCGAGAACATGGTCGGCGGGTACTGAGGTCGCTGTTTAGGGTAAGAAGCCGCAGTCGCTCGATTCTCGACCGCGTTGGTCTCACCTAGGAAAACGGTGAAACAGCCGGTCGCTGAGCGGTGCTCGTCGGACGGCCGGTTCGAAATTGGTGGGGTGATATGAACGGGGTGGTCGCTGGGACGGTAACCGCGATCGAAGCCCCAGTCGCTCGGCTCTCAGAAGGCGCTGTCGACGTGATTGAGACCCCCGAAGTCCCAGTCGCCCCTTCGAGTCCCGCCCCGCACCGACAGCACCTCACGCCTCCCCAGCCTTGCGGCTCACGGCTTCGCCGTTCGCCGCGTCCCTCGCGCGCGCTCCTCGGCCGCGGTGCGGCCTCGGAGGCGCGCGCCACCGCACCGCAGATCGGTCGGTTGCCTCCCAGTATGGAGCATCCGCGAGCGAAGCGAGCGGTTCACCGCCGGCTCGGCGTTCGCCTCGCCGGCGGGTTTTTGCCTCCAGGTTTTTCGAGGAGCGGTTCGCGAAGCGAACCCGACGAGAAAACGGTGGTCAGGCGTCCTTCGCGCCCTTCACGGTCTCGCGGACCGCGTCGACGCCCTCGTCGTGGAGCAGGTCGCCGACGACGATCACGTCGCTGTGGGCGGCCATCTCGTTGGCCGACTCGTAGTCGTGGATCCCGCCACCGTAGAAGAGCGTGGCGTCGTCGAGCGCGTCGTGGGCGGCCGCGACCTTCTCCGTGTCGCCGAAGATGCCGGAGTACTCGACGTAGACGATCTCCTGGCCGAACATCCGCTCCGCGACCTTCGCGTACGCCGCCACGTCGTCGGCCGCGAGGTCGCAGTTCGCGTTCGTCAGCTCCGCGACCGCGGCGTCGGGGTTGAGGACGATGTACGCCTCGGTGTGCGTCCGGTCCCAGTCCAGATCGTCGATGCGGACCCACTCCTTGTGCGCGCCGGTGATCCAGAACGGGCCGCCGGCGTTGAACACGGTCGGGATCAGGTATCCCTCGAGGGCGGGCGAGTCGATGACGACGCCCGGGTTCGACGGCTCCTGGTACAGCGGCACGTCGTACTCCGCGGCGGCGTCGACGACGCGGGTCATCTTCTCCGCGGTGACGTCGAGGGTCCCGCCGATCTCGATCGCGTCGGTTCCGGTGCGGCAGACGTCCTCGAAGGTCTCGCCGTCCCGCAGTTCCTTGTCGGGATCGACCTTCAGCACGTGGTCCCAGTCGTCCCACGGGTTGCTCATCGGAAACGACTCCACCGGGCGGCACCAAAAAGGTGCGGAACCTGCCTCGCCGTCCCGCCGTGGAGCGTCGTCCGGCCGTCGAGCGGTGCCCAGCGCCGACGGCGTCCCGGTCAGAGCAGGTCGTCGAGCTCGTCGTTCCGGAACGCCTCGGCTGGGTTCGTCCGTTCCGCCGGCTCGTCGCGGACCGCCTGCCGGGCCCGCTCGAGGAACGCCTCCACCCGACGAGAGCGCTCGACGCCGGCGAGGAGGACGAGCGCCGCGATCCGGTCGGAGTCGAGCGGGAAGTCGCCGCCGCGGACCTGCATCGAGCCGGTCTCCTCCTGGAGCCACTTTCGGGCCTTCTCCGCGCCCTTCCGGGAGATGCGGTCGGGGTCGCCGGCGACGGCGACGAGGGCGGCGTCGGCCGCCGTCGCGTTCGGGAGCGACATCCCCGTCATCACCGCGCTTCGGACGACGCTCATCACGGTCGTGACGTTCTCCTCGGCGTCCTCGGCGGCCGGCGCCGAGGCGAATCCGACCGCCGCCATTCCGCCGGCCCGCAGCGTGTTGATCACCTCGCTCGTGTCGACGACCGACTCGGCGACGCCCTCGACGGACTCGCCGGCGGCCAGGAGGAGACCGACGCGTCGCGCCATCGACTCGTTGACCGCCGCGTGGCCGCCCTCCACCGACTCCCCCGCGGAGCGCCACGCGTCGTTGTCGAGCAGGACCGTCGCGTCCGCCTCCCGGGCCAGCGTCTTCAGCGACCGGCCCGCGTTCACCTGGTACATCGTCCCCTCGTCGCGACCGGGGAGGATCCCGATCGCATACACCGGGACGTCGTACACCCGGCGCAGCTCGCGGACCAGCACCGGCGCGCCGCCGGAACCGGTGCCGCCGCCGAGCCCGGCGATCACGAACAGCGCCTCGGCCTCCGCCGTCACCTTCGGCGCGACCGCGTCCAACACCTCGACGGCGTCCTCGTCCATCACCGCGGCGCCGAGCTCGTTGTCGCCGCCGACGCCGTAACCGTTCACCCGCGACTGCCCGACGAGGACCGTGTCGAGCGGGAGGGGATCGAGGTCCGCGACGGCCGTGTTGACCGCGAGCGCCTCCAGCACCGCGCCGTAGCCGGCGTCGGCGTCGAACCGAACCAGGGCGGTCGCGAGCTTCCCGCCCGCCTGCCCGACGCCGAGGAGGACTGCCTTCATGATCGGAGCGTACCCAATCCGGCGTATTACGCTTTCCCCCGGAATTTAAGTACGAAATCGAGGCCAGTCGCGAGCATGTCGAACGCCACCGACGAGACCGACCGGACGCCCGACGGCGAGCGATCCCGTCACGGAGGCAACTCCGAAGACCCCGGAGACACCGCGGCCGCCGCCCGCCTCGACGAGCGACTGCGCGCCGTCGAGCGCGCACTGACCGGAACCGACGCCGCCGTGGCCGACCTCACCGACGAGGCGACGGCGGCGTCGGAGCGGGCCGCCCTCGCGTCACGCGTGGAGGATCTCGAATCGCGGGTCGAGGAGCTGGAGGCCGCGACGCAGGCGATCCGAGGGTACGTGGGGTCGGTCCGGGCGGTCAACGCCGAGGTCGAGCGGCGAGCCGACCTGGCGTTGGCGAGGGCCACCCGCGGGGCGGGAACCGACGAAGCGAACGGCGCTGCGACCGGAGACGACGAGGAGACGCCGGTCGACGGGCTACCCGGCGACGACGCGCTCGACGCCGCGGTCCCGCGGAGCCGACGGCGGCGTCCGGGCGAGGAGGCCACGACCGAAGTCGGCGAGGAGCTGACGGCCGACCGCGACGGCGCGGGCGGGTCGTGGCGAGACGGGGCGCTGGAGCGCCTGCGTGAGTCGCTGTAACCCGGCTCTCCCGGCGGGGGGCGACGCGTGATCCGCGTCGTGCTCACCGTCCTGGTCGCGGTCGCCCTCCTCGCGGCCGCGACGCCCGCGCTGACGGACGCGCGGGCCGCCACGACCGCCGAGCGGCTCGACTCCGAGTCGGACCGGATCGAGCGGGCCGTCGGCGAGATCGCCGCGGGCTCCGTGAGCGTCGAGGACCCCGCACTCGCCGCGCGGACGACGGTGACCGTCCGCGCACCGACCGGGTTCGCGGCGGCTCCGGTGGATCGCGTCGCGCTCGTGGAGACAGAGAACGCCGAGGGCGACGAGGTCGCCCTCCGGTACCAGATCGGGGGCGAAGCCGCGCGAACCGTGTCGATCGCGCCGGTGGCCGCCGGCGCGACAGTCGACGTCGACGGCGGCGCGATCGAACTCCGGCCGGCCGGCGAGAGCCGACTCGCCCTCCGACTCGTCGACGACGACGGACCGACGGTCCGGATCGCGCGGCTCGGGTGAGGGTTTATACCCGATACGGGGGGCACGCCCGCCATGGAGTTCGACCTGTCATCGGTTCCGCGGCTCGGCGGCGAGGACTCGCTTCGGTCGCTCCCGTGGAGCGACGCCGAGAGCGGCTGTCGGTGTGACCCGGCGTTCAGAGAACCGGTCGGGACGGGCGTCGACGACCGAGTCGTGCTCGCCGTCGACGCGGAGGACTGTCCGGGACGGGGCGACCTCGCCGCCAGTCCCGACTGTCTGGCGACGGTCGTGGAGGCCCTGACCGAGCGCGACGCCGACGTGATCCGGACGCGCCACCGGGGGCGCGAGCGGGCGTACGCCGGACGGGCCGCCGCGTGTCTGGTCGCGGCGGGACGGTTCCGGGAGCAGATCGCGTTCCACGAGACGCGGCTGGCGGACCGGGTGGCCCGCGACCCCGTCGGAGCCGCGCGGGAGGCGACCGGGCGCGTCGGAGCGCCGAACCGGATCGCCGTCGGGACGGGGCTGGCCGAGGTGGTGGCGGGAGCGGAGGGGAACGGAGACGTGATTCGGGCGCACGCGGGACCGCGGATCGCGGCGACGCGGATCGCGGCCGAGCCGCCGCCGGGGGCCGCGCTCGTCGACCGCTGGGAGGTCGACACCGGCGCGACCGTTCGGCTGTACGAGGGATCGGGACCGCTCCGGACGTACCACCTCACGCCGCCGGTTCGAGACCTCGACGACGGGGCTATCGAACGGCTCGACGCCGCCAAGCGACGGCTGCTCGACGATCCAAGCGGCGGCGACAGGGCACCCGGCCGCGCGGTTCGGGCGGTCGCGGAGGACGGCGACCCCGTGTCGACGCTCTCGGAGGTGCTCCGGCGGCACACGCGCGGGTACGGCGCGTTCGAGCACGTGTTCGCCGACGACCGCGTGAGCGACGCGACGCTGTCGGCGCCGGTGACCGAGAACCCGCTCCGCGTCGTCGTCGACGGGGAGCGCTGTCGCACGAACGTGCGGCTCCCGCCCGAGGGGGCCGCCACGCTGGCGTCTCGACTCCGTCGAACGAGCGGCCGAGGCTTCTCCCGAGCGAGTCCGACGCTCGACGCGACGATAGAGACGGCGAGCGGCCGCGTCCGCGTCGCCGCGACGACCGATCCCGCCAGCGACGGGCTCTCGTTCGCCTTCCGCCGCGGCGATCCCGACGCGTGGACGCTCGCCCGACTCGTGGACGTCGGAACGGTGACGGCGGCGGCCGCCGGCCTCCTCTCCGTCGCCGTGGAACGCGGCGTCACCGGGCTCGTCGCCGGCGGGCGGGGCGCGGGCAAGACGACTGCGCTCGGCTCCCTGCTCTGGGAGCTTCCCCCGGAGACCCGGTCGGTCCTGATCGAAGACACCCCCGAGCTGCCGGCGAGCGCCCTGGCGGCCGCGGGCCGAGACGCCCAGCGGCTCCGCGTCGGCGACGGCGCGGAACCGTCGCCGCGCGAGGCGGTCCGAACCGCGCTCCGGCTCGGCGGGGGTGCGCTCGTCGTCGGCGAGGTCCGCGGCGAGGAGGCGCAGGCGCTCTACGAGGCGATGCGGGTCGGCGCGGCGGGAGAAACCGTCCTCGGAACGATCCACGGCGAGACCCCTCAGGCCGTCCGGGAGCGCGTCGTCTCCGATCTCGGCGTGTCGCCGTCGTCGTTCGCCGCGACCGACCTGATCGTCCTCCTCGAGGACCACCGCGTCGACGCGATCGCCGAGGTCGCCGAACACGACGACGGCGCCGCGTTCGACGCGCTGTTCGAGCGCACGGACGCCGGGCTGGTCCCGAGCGGACGGATCGACCGAGGAGAGAGTCGACTCATCGAGGAGCTCTCGAGGCCCGGCGAGTCCTACGCCGCGGTCAGACAGGGTATCGAGGAGCGCGAGGCGCGGATCCGCGAGGCGACCGCCGCCGGTCGGACAACCCCCGAGCACTACGTGGAGACGCTCGAGGCCGCCGACACCAATGCCGTCGGCAGTGAACGATGACGCGTCCGAGCGGCGGCTCCGAAAATATGAGATCGCGGCGAACGACCGGCGAGAACGCCGGGTCCGATGAGCTCCAGCGAGCGATCGCGTTCCTCGGCTGGGGCGCGTCGGCAGAGCGCGTCGTCCAGCGGGGATATCGGGTGGGGCTCGGCGCGGGGCTCCTCTGTGCCGCCGGCGTCGCGCTCGGCGTCGGTCCGGTCCCGGGGGCGCTCGTCGGACTCGTCTGCGCGCTGGCTTCCACGCACGTCGTCCATCGGCTCCCGATATGGCTCGCCACGCTTCGGCGGACGAGGGCACTCGGGGCCGCCCCGGGCCTCGTCGGACGCCTCGTGTTGCGGATGCGGCTGGACCCGTCGACGGAGCGGGCCGTCCGGTTCGCCGCCCGGACCGGCGACGGACCCCTCGCCGAGGAACTGGCCCGTCACGAGCGCGGGAGCGCCGACGCCCCGACGAGCGGGCTGCGGGCGTTCGCCCGCGAGTGGCAGCCGTGGTTCCCCGCGATCGACCGCGCCGCGGCCCTGCTCCGGACGGCGGCGTCCGCCCCGGCCGAGCGGCGAGGCCGGTGTCTCGACCGCGCCCTCGACGCGACGATCGCCGGGACGACCGACCGGCTCGCGTCGTTCGTCGGGGCGGTCCGCGGTCCCGTCTCGGCGCTGTACGCGTTCGGGGTGCTCCTCCCGATGGCGCTGATCGCCCTGCTGCCTGCAGCCGCCGCCTCCGGCGTCCCGGTCGGATCGGGAGTCGTCGCGGGGCTGTACCTCGTCGTGCTCCCGGTCGGACTGCTGGGCGCGTCGGCGTGGCTGCTCTCGCGCAGACCGGTCGCGTTCGCGCCGCCGTCGATCGACGCCGACCACCCCGACGTTCCGGGTCGGGCTCGGCTGGCGATCGCCGTCGGCGTCGCCGCCGGTACCGTCGCGGCCGCGGGAGCCACGCGGCTGGTCGCCGGCTGGGCCGGGCCCGTGTCCGGGATCGGCGTCGGTGCCGGGACGGCGCTCCTCGTCGGTGTGAGACACCGTCGGGCCGTCCTGTCGGAGGTGCGCGCGGTCGAGCGCGGGCTTCCCGACGCCATGACGGTGATCGGCGGCGACGTCGCGGAAGGCGCGGCCGTCGAGACCGCGGTTGCGAACGCGGGCGAACGGCTGGACGGCGTGACGGGAGCGGTGTTCGAGCGGGCCGGGCGACGAAGCGAAACGCTTCGCGTCGACGTACGCGAGGCGTTTCTCGGTCGGGGCGGTCCGGCCGTGTCGGTGCCGTCGCCGCGGGTGCGCGGAGCGATCGCGCTGCTCGCCGTCGCCGCGCGGGAGGGTCGTCCCGCCGGCGACGTCCTCCTCGAACTCGCCGACCAACTGGAGGACCTTCGGGGACTCGAAGCCGACGCGCGCCGACAGCTCGCGACCGTGACGGGGACGCTGACGAACACGGCCGCGGCGTTCGCGCCGCTCGTCGGCGGGGCGACGGTCGCGCTCGCGACCGGGATCGACACGGTGGACGCCGGGGGACTCGGTGCCGGAGCCACGGCCGGCGCGGACGCGCTCGGAATCGGCGGAACGGGCGGCGTCGAGGGTGCGGACGCCAGCGGCGTAACGGCGGACCCGGGCGGCGAAGCGCGCGGTTCCGGGACGCTCTCGGTCCCGGTGCTCGGTCGGATCGTCGGCGCGTACGTCCTGATCCTCGCGGCGCTACTTACCGCGCTGGCGACCGGGCTGGAGCGCGGCTTCGACCGAACGCTGGTCGCCTATCGGGTCGGGATCGCGTTGCCGACCGCGACCGGGACGTACCTCGTCGCCTTCGTCGGCGCCGGCGCGCTTCTGTAGGGACCGATCGATGTCCGCGACCGATCGTTTATATACTAACACGGGGCCAGCCGCCCCATGTTCGAGACCCACCTCGACGCGACGTACGCGTGGCTCGGCCTCGCGGTGGTGAGCGTCGCGACGGCCGGCGTCGCCGCGGCGCTACCGGCGTCGCCGCCTCCGGACGCGAGCGGCGCCGCGCACACGATCGACGCGGTCGCAGAGGGAGAGTACCCCGCGACGGCCGAGCACGGCCTCGCGGCTGACCGCATCCGCGTCACGTCCCGAACCGTCGCGCTCGACGGAGACGGGGGGAGCGCCCGAGCCTCGCTCCGCGCGTCGCGGGTGACGCCGGTGCCGGCTGACGGCCACGGAACGGCCGACGACGACCGGCTCCGACGGGTGCTCGACGGCGTCCCGCCGGACGCCGCGTTCGACGACCCGGACGCCTTGGCGACGGCCGCCGAACGCGCGCGAACGGGCGACCACGAGTGGAGTCCGGCGCCGGCGCGGCTGACGGTGCGGCGGGTCCACTACGGGGGTGTACATGTCACGCTCGTCGGCTGAGAGCTCCGAGGGCGGAACGCCGTCGAGGGATCGAGCTGCCGTCGAGCCGCTCGCCGCGCTGGTCGCGGTGCTGGCCGTCGGCGCGGCACTGAGCCTGTACGCGGCCGCGCTCGACGACGCGACGGTCGACCGAGAGCGACCGACCGCCGAACTGACTCTCGATCGGGTGGAGGCGACGGCGACGTCCGGCGGCGTCGTCGACCCAGATCGACTCCGCGACATCGAGGAGTTCCGATACCCGACGGCGGTGGTGCTAGAGGCGGACGGGGGGACATGGCGGGTCGAGTCGGGGAGGGACGCGCCCCACGCGACCGTCGACCGAAGGGGAGACGCGACCGCGGTCGCCGAGCGTGCGGTGACGGTCCGTGTGGACCCGGGACGGAACGTCCGCGGGACGCTTCGGGCGGTGGTGCGGCGATGACGAGCACCGTGCTCGACGTGACGGTGCTGCTCCTGTGTGTGTCCGCGAGCGTCGTGACGCTCGGGGGCGTCGGCGACGACGCGGACGTGAGAGGCCCGACCGCGGCCGAGACGGCCGACCGCCTGGTGACGGAGACGGAAACGGTGACGTACCGCTCGCCGGCGGCGGCGAACGACACGCGAACGGTCCACGCGACGCGCGCGGAGCTGTTGGCACTCCTCGTCGGGAACAACGGAGAGAGGGCTGGACACCAACAGCGTACAGACGGAGACGGCGGAGCGTCGTTCGAGTTGCGAGCGACGGAGGCCGTCGAGGCGGGCCTGGGACCGAGAACGCGGATCGACGTCGACGTCCCGACTGCGAACCGAACGGCGGGACCCGAGACACCGACCGACGACCGCTCAGACGCCGGTCCACGAACCGGTCGGCGGCTGGTCGGCGCCGTCGAGTCGCCGGGAGCGTCGACCCCGTCCGTGACGTCCGAAGGCGACGGGACCGCGATCGATCACGACGGCTCGGATCGGGGCGGGTCAGGCCGAAACGGCCGTTCCGCGCCGCCGGTCACCGTCGGCGGCGAACCGCCGCGGGACGCCGACGTCACGACCGCGGTCGTCACGCAACCCGCGCCGGATGGAACCGAGGCGACCGGTCCGGTCCGGATCGTCGTCAGGAGGTGGTGAGCGTGTGGAAACGGGGCGTGACCGGAGGCACGTTGAGACGTGACTCGAACCGGAACGCCGGGCGGTCTGAGCGGCAGAACGGGAGTGGTCCCCGTACCTTCACGGTCGACGAGCGGGCTCGCGTCCCCTTCGCGCTGATCGGCGTCCTGCTGCTCGTGACGAGCTCGACGTACGCGGCGGGGATCGTCGACCAGGGACTCGTCGGGGAAGACCGAAACGTCGAGCGGGCCGTCGAACGCGTCGAGGCGGACTCGACCGCCGCACTCCGCGCCGCGGCACGCGAGGCGGCACACGACGCGGCCGCGGAGCCGGTGACGCGGGCACCGAAAGGATCCGACGGCGGTACGGGGGCGGTGCGGGAGGGCTCCGCCTTCGAGGACGCCTTTCGGATCCGACTCGCGATCGCGGGCGCCGACGCCCTCTCCGCCGTCGACGCCGAGGTCGGAGGGGTGACGGCGACGACGTCGCTCCCGTCGGTCGACGACCGGAGCGATCTGTCGGCGGCGCGCGACCGCGTCGACGTCGAGCCGACGGCGAACGGGACGGCGACGCGCGTGACGTTCGAGGGCGTCGAGACGCGCGCGACCCGAGACGGACGGACGGTGGCGAACCGCACCGCGGACAGGACCGTCGTGGTGGCCGTGCCGACGCTCGCCGCCCACGAGCGGACGGAGCGGTTCGAGGAGCGACTCGACAGGGGTCCGGTCGAGGGGCCGGGGCTCGGGCGACAGGTCACCGCGAGCCTCTACCCGATGACGTGGGCTCGCGGGTACGGCCAGTAACAAATTGAATCCTGTGTAGGACCTGTTAATACGGGACTTGGATAACTCCGAGTTAATCTTCAACGTGATTGATAAAATCCTCAGCAAGATCCACGCAAAATTGAGCATCACTTATTGCTCTCTCACCATCCGTTGTGTCAAATATAAATGATGGCCCAATGTTAAGTGCGGGTGCTCCATATTTTGCCAGTTCATAGAACCGCTCCCAAAACTGAGTTAGGAATATAGCCCTAATTATCTCATCTTTCCGCTCAAAATCGGCAGGTACAGAATCATTGAATCTATCAGTCTCGTGAGAACGGAAGGAAATATCATGCGTTGGTTTGAATTCTTCATCTACGGCTTTATACATTGACTTAACAGCGATCTCAATAGATAATTGGCAATCAATGATGATGTTTTGAATATGTCCGTCAATATCTCTGTTTTTATGTTCAGCATTAACTGCCACAAATTTCAGATATTCGTCGGGGATATCATTCAAATCCTCCCCCATTACAAATTCATCGTTTCTGGCGTCCAAAGGTAGAAAATCTGGGCCGTCATTCTTTATTGAAACTCTATCAATGACCGAGTCTAGCCGCCGCCTTGCTTCGTCAACTTGCGTTTTCGCGTAGTCCAGATTGTCAGTCTCGTCATCCATGGTTTCTAGATATTAATTATAATTTATATTTTTTCCGCAATGGAGTTACTAGTATCGAAACACCCCGAAAAATAAGCAGGTAAGGAAACCCCTGCTGGCTTCAATTCCGGACTATCTCACTAGTCCAGATTGTAGTCTTGAAGGGTCACAGAGGTAAAGTGATGCCGCAACGGGTCTGGAATTAAGATAATTTTGTCAAATGTGTTGGGCATCTCGAAGTGGTCCGACTCCTCGATTGCTTCCACTACCTCGTTGAGTTTCTGTCTCCGACTTCGAGGTGTTCCGATATCGAGGTAGTCTTCGAGGTCATCGGAGTCCGTTCCGATGTAGTCGGCTACTTCGTCCCGGAGTGTCTCTCCATCCTCGTTGAATTTCTCCGGCTCCTCCGTCTGGGGAACGGGTGAGCCTCCGTCCGCCGTCGGAGGATCCATACTCTGGATGTGATTTTTCGCCCGGCTGATTTCTTCATTGACAGCCGGCGGCATGTCGTCTCCCATGGGGAACGCGCCGTCACGTTCACGGATGACCCACCAATCCGGATTGGTAGGGTCAGTGGAGCCGTCAAGAATGTTGGCATCTTCTAGGTTGCTTACCACCGTACTGGTATTGTGGTCAAGATCCAGATCCATCTCCTCCAAGGTTTCTTCTAGTTCCGACTTGGAGAGATCGGGTCCTCCGGGTCGGGTTCCAACCCAGTAATGGGCTGTGAGAGCCTTGATTTGATCCTCAAGGCTGGGGTGATTGTGGTGTCGATTCCGCAGGTCGCTGATGAGGTTCTGTAAACTCAATGTCTGTTAGGTGACGAAGAGTTTCTTCGCCTCTCCGCAGTAAGATTTATAAACCGACAGGAATAGCATCTCACTGTCGTCACCAGCGAAGTGCTTGCTCCGAAGAGGGACCGTTCGGACCTGCTGCCACAGGTTCGAACCAATCCGACTTTTCCAGTTCCGCATCATCGATAGTTGCTCTCTTTTTCTAGTCGGGTTGAGGGGATTGAAGTATATAAATATTACGCAGGTCAATATAATTATAGTATTTTTTAGGCACGCCAAAATTAGGGGCTTAGGAGCCTACAGATGCCAATATTCTAAATATGGTTTGTTCTATAGAGTTGGTATATCAGCGGAATCAGCGGATTCAGTATTACTTGAATGAACCATCACACACCAATAAACAGTATTTTAACCCAATGAAGCCGGAAAATGGAACAGCACTATACTGGATCTACAATCGTTCCCGGATCACCGATACTACCGTCTGCGGGTCCGGCCGGTCGTCGAACTCGTCGATATTCTCTTCAAGTAGATCGCAAATCCGATCCGCAGACAAATCGCCCACTTCTTCGACGTACTGCTCTACGAACGCGTGCTCTGTTTCAGTTAGAGCACCACACCCCATCTCTTCATACCCGCGACTCTCCTTCACCGAGTCGCCAATCTCGGAGAATCTCCCAAGTTGACGCCACCGGGCCATTCCGTTCGTCGTCGGAGTTCCATCACTTCCACAACTCATCTGAGCACACCACAATTCGACGTACGGCGGACAGTTACTCGCATCAAGTCTGTCCCGCTTTTCACGTCCTTCACGGAGGGCTTTGATCGCTGTAAGAACGGGGAGATTCGCGCCTACTTCATGGGGAAGTGCCGTCGTCGCCCCACGATCTGCGTCAAGATCTCGCCGGTTCACGGCAGCCGGTGTCTCCACCTCCTCCGAGATCTGGTGCTCTACGCTAACGTGAACGTCGAAGCCGTCCACTTCACGGAGCGAATCGAAGGTATTCGAGGAGATGTGACCGGGCATCCAGAGAGCGTCATGTGCGTGGGTGTAGGTGTCGGGGGTTGGTGCTGACGGCTTCGACGGAGCGAGCAAAGAGACGCCGGCATACTCCTCCCATACGCCGGCTCGCTTCAACGCACGCCGACGCCGTCGAGTGATTCTCTCCGGGTAGTGATCGCCAGCATTGCCGGAGGGCGTGGCATACGTGATTAGAACAGTAGTGAACTCGTCGTACTCTTGGACAAAGTGGCGGCCTACATCCTTGGTGCGAGCGTACTTCTCCACCTCCGCCTTGTGGGAGTATGCGTGCTCTACTGGAAATTGGTTGACTTCGCCGTCGTCGCCCACCTTTCTGCGAGATCGTCGCTTGGTGGAGAGCCAGAGCGAGAACTTGGCGGTGTGAGTCTCGGGTGTTGGTGCTCTAACTGAATCTGGTGACCCATATTCACGGTACTGCTGTCGTGCCTTCGCGCGGAAATACCGTAATTGTTCGTCGAGCGGTTCATCCTTGGCCGAATTGTGTTCTGTCGTACTCAATTGAAGTCACAGACTGCGGTTCCCTGCCGCTTGGAGTATATAAGTGACCGAAAAAATTAAGTACTCTGAGAACGTACTATAGTATGTACTGAAGTCCTGTTCCAAGCAGGTTCGGTCCCTTCTTACTCAAATTTTCCACATACAAATAGTGGATACAACAGCCAGATTTTCAACAGCCTTATATGTGTATTTGTTCTCTAACTATTTAAATCTTGCTGTTAATTATTGTATATATTTTAATAACTCATTTCTTCGACTTACTGAATATTGGGGATCAGAATTGGCTAAAGTGCTGGAAGAAGTTGATAGAAGACTTGAAGCGGCCAAACAGTTTTTTTTTCTACAGAGGCTAATCGGGAAGCGGTGGAGGTGGGTACAGGGCGACTCACACTATAGTCTTATATATAGTGCAGACTTCCCGCGTTTCCTGTGAAAAATATCTCACTCAATTCTGGGTGCAGGTATACCGGCGATTACTTTAGATATCTCCATATGAAAAACACCCAGTTTCACCTTTGTCTTACTTAAGTACCTCCGAGCGATATATTATATAAATGATGAGAAAAAAGAAAATCCGCGTTTCGGATGCGGAGCATCAACAGTTGACCGAGTATCGAAACAAGAAGTATGGCCCCGAAGTGCCCTATGGCTACGTAATTGCAGAACTACTCGACGGAGGTAATGAATGACCGAAGAATGGACGTTGAATCTCCCCGATGACGTGAGCAGAGAACTTGAGAAAATGGACGAAGATCGCGTAAGCCAAGTCGTGAGTGACGCCTTGCGTGAGGCACTGAACCTTGCTGAGTCGGC
Organism: Halorubrum sp. AD140; assembly: GCF_034497445.1. Lineage (NCBI taxonomy): Archaea > Methanobacteriati > Methanobacteriota > Halobacteria > Halobacteriales > Haloferacaceae > Halorubrum > Halorubrum sp. AD140. The sequence continues at coordinate 20,324 of NZ_JAXRUU010000006.1, read as the reverse complement.
TGAGGAGCGGCGTGACGAACTCCGCAAGAGTATGGGGATTGCCTCTTGGGACTCCGAAGAGTTGGCTGAGGACTCCACTGAGGCGTTTCAGAGCGACGTGGAGGCGAAGCAGGCGGAGTTGCGCGACAAGATTACGGGGGCGCGCTAATGGGTAACACAACGACTTTAGAAGTAGAGGTGCCCCGGTCACTAATGCGCCGACTTGGGGGCCACATCAACGACTTACCGGAGGAGGAGCAACGCCGTCTTGAGAGCGCGCCATATCGCCACTCTCCGCAGGCTCAGTGGATGCTTGAAAACTGCGTCCTATCTCGACGAAACCTGCCGGAGTCACTTGATTCTGTGGACGAGATCGAGATCGACGACAGAGGGCGGGTTACGGTAGTTGAGTCGAACGGGCTTTTCCGATAACTATCGCCGTGGTTGTTTGGTTTCCTCCAAGGATCACCAGACGGGATACGGGTAGGGCGTAAGGCGATAGTTCAAAACTGCTTGACTGCGAGTCTTCTTCAATGTCTGTCAGTCAATATGGGATTTCTTCCCCCATTATTGACTTCAATGGTGATGGGCGAACAACGCCCTAATATTTTTAACGATAGAGGCGATACGATGGGGTGATGAACTATCCGGTGCGTTCCGGAGACTATGTTTTCTCCCCTGCCGAGAGTGACAAGGCTCGGCGGGGGCGTCGCTGAAAGACGGCAGCCGTTCAGATAGGGCAACAACTCCCTATATAAATATTCCGCTCGCGGGGCGGAAGTGGTTGGCTACGCTCCTGAATTTGGGCTTTAGAGTCGCTCTTTCCGACTATTTTGTGTTTTTCTTGTTACTCCTTGTCATGCCGTTTATAAGGGAGTACATTGCCCTTTATATACTGAAACTATTGATAGAGGCGGCCAGTATCTTTAAATTAGCACTCGGGACAGTTCTCGGGGGACTACTACTGGACTGGCTCAGAAATCAATCGGCCAATATCGAATAATCTTCTATTCCTCAAAGTCGAACGCGGCTTGACTTTGGTCTACAGCATCAAGCACTTCCTCATCGGTTGGGTTCAGGTACTCCTCGGTCTGTGATACCTGCGAGTGACCGGCATATTGCTGAAGGTGACGGGTACTCATCCCTTCGTTCAGCAGTCGAGTGAGAGCCGTTGAGCGGAGCGCATGGCACGTAATTCGGTGCATTGGTTGTCCCGCGGCGTTGTGATCGATTACTTCCTGAATGTCCGCGTTCTTGGCCGCTTGAGTAACGATGTAGTTGAGCCGATCGGAGGAGATCTGTTCAGTCTGTCGAGACGGAAAGAGATAGTCCGACTTCTCGGCGACAGCGTAGGCGCCTCGGTCAACGTCAATCCACTGTGACATTAGCGGCTTGAGACTATTCTGGTACCGAACAGTTCGATAGTCATCGGTCTTCTCGCCGTAGATGCGAATTTTTCGGGTGTCTCGATCTATGTCTTGCAGACGAATATGTCGAATTTCTCCACGCCGGCAGGCAGTTTGTAGCATGAGTTTTATAATGAGTTCATTACGTAGCGCCGGAGCGGGCACGTTCTCACAGAGGTCACGAATTTCCTCGTCGTCCAAGATGACGTGTTTTCCGCGGATCGCCTTCGACTTGCGAGATTGTACCTTCCGTATCCCATCAAGATCGGTGACGGTCACATCCTCAGTAGGGTTCTCAACTCCTCCGCCAAAATCGCTCGCCGTTTGGTAAAACTTGGAGAGAGCGACGAGAGCGAGATGTATCGTTGTCGGCGCATAGCCGCGATCTCCATCTTGTAAGTATGCTCCGTTGTCTCGGAGTTGCCGGAGGTAGGCTCTGATATGTCCCTCAGATGCCTCGAATACGTCTACATCGTAGGTATCATGTTCTGTGAGCCATGCGCGGAAATCCTCGGCGTGCTTGGCGTAGCGCCTGCCTCTTGACCGCTCAAGTTCAAGCAGAACTCCATCTATTTCCATCGTTAAGCCCTCCGGTAAAAGTACGTGCTACGCCCATCTCCGTAGGGTTCACCAAAGTATCGCTGGACCGATCCCATCTCGTCGGCAAGTTCTTCGAGAACACTGTCGGCGGTTTCTTCCTCGACGCCAACCTCTGCGGCAATGTCCCCGACCTTAGCCGCCCACTGTTCGCCGTCGTCTAAGTCCTTGCCCTCATCAGTTGGAAGAGACTGCAACACGTCTCCCTGTAGGTCGTAAGCCCCTTCGCCAGATTCGACTTCCAATTTGCTCATACGCTTCTCTACGGATGACAGGCGGCTATCGATCCCTTCGAGAGTATCGGCCATTTGCAAGACCGTATCCTGCAACTCGGCAGGGATCCCACCGCTTTCTTTCGCCGGATTTTCGTCTGCTACTTCTCGCTGAACGGCTACCCGAACGAGTTGAGACATGGACTCATAGGGTGCAGTATCGCCCTCTGTGAGTGCCTTCCACTCCTTGTGTTGCCGCTCAGAAACGAGTGCATGTATTCGCTTATCGTACCTCGGAGTTTCGTCACTCTGACCCATACTCAACTCTACGGGGAGTACCTGTTAAGGTCTTGTGTATAATTTTACTGAGTACGCCCAGTACGCCGGCGCGCCGGTCGAGAACGTCCTCGCGAATCGACACGTGGAGCTGTCGACGAACGCGGGGCTGGTCCGGACCCAGCGGGCCGTCTTCGGGACGAGCGACCCGGACGCGCGGGGCGGCGTCGCGCGGGCGTCGGCGCAGACCGGCGCGGCCGACCTGCTCGAACCGACCGGAGTCAAGGAGGCCGCGTGGAGCGACGCGGTGCTCGGGGCGTCGACGCCGACGGGAACCGCGAACGGCTCGGAAGGGGGAGGCGACGCGGGTGAGACGCCGAGCGAGGACGCCGCGTTCGAGCCGGAACGAGACCGGACGAACGAGGAGACGCCGGTCCGGATCGGACACGCCGCCGACGCGGGGGCGACCCGCGTCCACGACGACCTCGACGAGGTCGTCGAGGGGGCGTATCGCGTGGAAGCGAACGCGGAGACGGAGACGACGCAGATCGCGGACGGCGGACGACTCGATCCGCCGGTACCGGACGCCGGGTCGGCAGGAGACTGGGAGCGCGTCGACGTCGACACGTCGACGGGATCGCCGCGCGTGTCGGGAAGCGGCGTGCCGCGCGGCGTTCCCTCGGGAACCGTCGATCCCGGAGCGCGTGTGTCGTTCGGGGACGCGACCCGCGAGGTGTCCGTCGAACGCGCCGTGACCGCGACGTGGGAACAGGAGGTCGTCGAGCGGGGACCGAACGGGAGCGTCGTCGACAGGACCGTCCGTCGCGCGACCACGAGCGACGAGGCGACGGATCGGTACCGGGTTCGAGTCTCGGTGACCGGGCGCCACGCGCCCCGCGACGACGCGCCGGACCGACCCGCCGCGACGTTCGGTGCAGGGGACGTGGGCGACGGCCGGGACCTCCGGGACGCTCCCCCGGCGGCCCGGGAGTCGCTCGGCGTCGACACGGCGGCCGGCGTGGACCGGCTCGCCCGCGACGCGGTACGGACGGGCGACCGGCGCGACTCGACGGTCGTCCACGGGTCACGGACCGACGCCGAGCGCGACCGCGTGGCGGCCGACGTCGCCGCGCTCGCCGCGGAGGTCCGCGAGATCGAGACCGACGCGTCGATGGAGGACGCGGCGACGGGCGACGCCGAGCCGTACGCGGACCTCGCCGACGCGGTGCGGGACCGTCGTTCGTCCCTCGTCGACGCGCCGACGACGTACGACGGCGCGGCGGATCGGGCTCGCGTCGCCGCCCGCGCCGCGTACGTCGACGCCGTGATCGCGGAGCTGGAGGCGGCGGCGGACGATCGCGAGACGGCGACAGACGACTTCCTCGATCGGGTGAACGGCGCGTTCGAGGGCCCCGGCGTCGGCGAGGTGATCGACAGCCGCGAGGCCGCTCGCGACCCGGGCACCTACGCGGTCGACGGCCCGGGCGGCGCGGTGACGTTCTCGCCGCGCGGATCCCCCGGCTACCTCCCGCGGACGGCCGTCGACGGGACGCAAGCGGCCGGCGTGAACGGGACCACGACCCGGCCGCTCGCCGTCCGCAACGTGAACTACGTGACGGTCCCCTACAGCGACGTTTCGAGCGGGATCGTCGACCGGATCCTCGGGTCTGGAAGCTCGGTGCGCGTGAGCACCGCCGGCCGGGCGCTCCTGCTGGCCGAGGAGGCGCTGAACGAGGAGGAAGACCCCGACCTTCGGGCGGACCGAGATGCGCTCTCGAGGCAAGTGGACGGGTCGTTGCGCGCCGTCGACAGCGAGCTGTCCGGCGAGCTCGCGGACCGAACCTCGCTGACGTCCGCCGAGCGGCGCGGGGCGCTCGACGAGGCCGCGACGGCCTACGAGTCACCGGGAGAGCGCGCGGTCGCGGTCGGCGACGGCAAGTACGCCGAACGCGTCGCGGCCGAGGCGGCGGCGGAGGCGTCGCTGTCGACGGCGGCCGAGGCGTCGCTGGCCGCACACCTCCGCGTCGAGGACCCGACGAGCGACGCGCGGAGCCTGCTCAGGGATCGGATGGAACGGACGATCGAGGACGAGACCGCTCGCGCCGGGGAGGCGGCGACGGGAGAGCTGAGCGAGCGGGCGACCGAGGAGCTCGGCGAGGAGTGGTCGATGGAGCCGGCCCGGAGCGTGGGCGCGGGACTGCCGGTCGCGCCGGTGCCGGGGTACTGGGTGACGACGGTGAACGCGTGGCGCGTGCAGGTCCGTGGAGAGTACCCGCGGTTCACGCTGCGCGCCGACGTCGGAACGCCGGACGAACCGTTCGAATACGTTCGACGGGAGGGCGACGTGACCATCGACGTCGGTGGAGACACCGTTCGGCTCGGCGAGACGGAACCGATTCGGTTCGAGACGGAGACGGTCGTCGCGGTCGCGGTGCCGGCCGGGCCGCCCGGCGTGGGCGACGTCGACGGGACCCGCGACGAGGCCTCCGGCGGATGGCCGTGTCCCGGCGCGATGGGGGAGGCGCGCGAAGGTGGCGAGCGATGTGCGTCCCCGTGATCCGACCGCAGCCGTTTTGAGACGCGACGACCGAGAGCGACCATGTTTCACGAGGTCGTCGAAAACCAGACGGCGTCCGGCGTCGCCGGGGACGGTGAGACCCCCGACGCCGACGCTGACGCGGTGACTGCGGCGGCGCTGCTCGCGTCGTTCGAGACGCTGGTGAGCGAGGCGGTGGCCGAGGCGGGGCGCGAGCGGGTCGGCGACGAGACCGATGCCGGCGAGGCGGCGATCGAGTCGGCCGCCGCCGGCGACGTCGAGGGCCTGACCGTCGAGGAGGGCGCGGCGATCGTCGCCGTGACGGCCGACCGCGACGCCGACGCGATCGTCGCGGAGCTGCGCGACCACCTGCTGATGGGAATGGCGACCGCGGTGCTCGACGTCGACACCGTCGCGGCGGGGATCGAGGCCGACCTCACCGGACAGGAGGTCCAGCAGGCCCTCGAGGGGCGCGCCGCGATGACGCTCGGGCAGCTCGCGGAGATCATGGCGGTCATCGAGCGGCGAAAGCCATGAGAGTCGTCGTCGTCGGCTGCGGATACGTGGGCGTAGCGCTCGCGGGACAGCTCGCCGAGCGCGGCCACGCGGTGACCGGGGTGCGGCGATCGGACGCGGGTCTCGACACGGTCGAGTCGATCGAGCGACGCGTCGACGACGCAGATGGCGACACAGACGACGCGGGGACAGGAAGCGTCGACGCCGTTCGCGCGGACGCGACCGAGCCCGACTCGCTCGTCGCGCTGCCCGACGCGGACGCCGTCGTCTTCGCGGCCAGCTCCGGCGGGCGCGACGCCGACGCGGCTCGCGAGGTGTACGTCGACGGCCTCGGCAACGTGATCGGGGAATACGCGTCGCGGCCGTCGCCCCCGGACAGGCTCGTGTACACCTCCTCGACCGGCGTGTACGGCGACCACGACGGCGCGTGGGTCGACGAGGAGACGCCGATCGATCCGACGACGGAAAAGACGCGAGTGCTCGCCGAGGCGGAGCGCGTCGCGTTGGAGACGACGGCCGAGGCCGAGATAGACGGGACGGTCGCCCGGTTCGCGGGGCTGTACGGACCCGGCCGGTATCGGCTGGAGCGGTACCTCGAGGGGCCGGTCACTGCGGGATACCTCAACATGGTTCACCGGGACGACGCCGCGGGAGCGGTTCGGTACCTCCTCGAGACGGACCGCGCGCGCGGCGAGCCCGTCGTGGTGGTCGACGACGAGCCGGTCGACAAGCACGCGTTCGCCGACTGGCTCGCCGACGAGTGCGGCGTCCCGCGGCCGGCGAAGCGCTCGAAGGCCGAGCGGATCGCGGCGGGCGACCTCTCCGCAGCCGCCGAGCGGCGGATCCGCACGAGCAAGCGCTGCTCGAACGACCGGCTGCGCGCGCTCGGCTACGAGTTCGCCTATCCGACCTACCGCGAGGGGTACCGCGACGCGGTGCGGGCGTTCCGGGCGGCCGGGGAGTGAGCTCGACCCCGAACCCCGTCGTCGGGCGCGCGGAACAGTAACGAACCTTCATGTATCGGGAGGGAGTCCAAGAGACACATGTGGAGCCAGATCGCGGCCGACGAGCGGCTCTCACAGGCGGAGACACTTGTCCGGGAGAACCCGGATCTGACGGTGCTCGCGGCCGTCGTCGCGATCGTCGCGATCGCCGCAGGATACCTGCTGTTTCGTGCCCGCTGGACTCCCGGCGTCAGGTTTCGCCGGCTGTTGGCCGAGCAGGACGAGATCGCGGTGTTGATGCACCCGAACCCCGACCCGGACGCGATGTCGGCCGCTCTCGGCGTCGCGTCGCTCGCGTCGCAGGTCGGCGTCGACGCGACCGTCCAGTACCCCGGACAGATCCGCCACCAGGAGAACCGCGCGTTTCGCACGGTGCTCGACCTGGAGCTGGACCCGATCGAGCACGTGAGCGACCTCGCTGCGGAGTCCATCGTGTTGGTCGATCACAACGAGCCGCGGGGCTTCGCCGGCGCCGACGGCGTGCTTCCCATGGCGGTCGTCGACCACCACCCCGGCGACGGTTCGGGGGAGGCGTTCACCGACGTGCGCACCGACTACGGGGCGACCGCATCCGTCGTCGCGGAGTACTTCAAGCAGAACAACGCGGCGCCGGTGCCGCCGGACAAGCACGCGAGCGAGACAGACAGCGACCTCACCCTCCCGACCGACACCGCGACCGGACTGCTGTACGGCATCCTCTCGGACACGAAACACCTCACGGTCGGCGCGAGCGAGCCGGACTTCGCGGCCGCCGCGTACGTGTACCCCGGCGTCGACCAGGACCGGTTGGACCGGATCGCCAATCCGGCCGTCGACGCGGAGGTGCTGGAGGTGAAAGCGCGGGCCATCGCCGGACGTCGGATCGAGGGGTCGTTCGCGGTCGCGGACGTCGGCGGCGTGAACAACGTGGACGCGATTCCGCAGGCGGCCGACGAACTGATCCAGCTCGAGGGGGTGAGCGCCGTGGTGGTGATCGGCGAGCGCGACGGGACGGTCCACCTCTCCGGGCGCTCGCGGGACGACCGAGTTCACATGGGGAACGCGATCGATTCGGTGCTCTCGGACCTCCACAACGGGAGCGGCGGCGGCCACTCGCGGATGGGCGGCGGGACCATCTCCCCGACCGTGGACCCGACCGGGGAAGCGGAGCCGGAGCCCGTCGACCGGGACGAACTCGCCGACGCGCTGTTCCGGGCGATGGCCGGCGACGTGTGACGGGACGCCGGCCGAGACTGAGCGCGGCCGCCCCGGACGCCAGAGTTACGTACCGCGCCGCGGAGGGGTGGATATGAGCCTCGAACTCCCTACCGACGACGGGTGGCGCGCGCTCGCGGGCGTCGGCGTCGGCTACGCGCTCGCGACCGGGCTGCTGTTCGTCCTGCTGTTCCTGGTTCCGTACCTCGTCGTGAGGGCGCTGTAGCGGACGCGAAAAGCGGAAACCGGAGCGGCGAGCGGCTTCGGTACCTAGGCGAACGCGAGCGAGTCGTCGGCGCCGCTCTCCTCGTCCTGCTGGAGCTTCTCGTGGGCTTCGAGGAAGTCGTCGAGGGTGACCTCGGTGCGGTCGTCGCGGATCGCGAACATCCCGGCCTCCGTGCAGATGGCCTTGATGTCGGCGCCGGACGCCTCCGGCGTCATCTCCGCGAGCTCGTCGAAGTCGATGTCGCTCGCGAGGTTCATCTTCCGGGTGTGGATCTGGAAGATGATCTCGCGGCCCTCGGTGTTCGGCTTGGGAACCTCGATGAGGCGGTCGAACCGGCCCGGGCGGAGGATGGCGGGGTCCAGCATGTCGAAGCGGTTCGTCGCGGCGATGATGCGGACCTCGCCGCGCTCGTCGAAGCCGTCCATCTCGGAGAGCAGCTGCATCATCGTCCGCTGGACCTCGGCGTCGCCCGAGGTCTTCGAGTCGGTCCGCTTCGAGGCGATGGCGTCGATCTCGTCGATGAAGAGGACGGCGGGCTGGTTCTCGCGGGCGACCTCGAACAGGTCGCGGACCAGCTTCGCGCCCTCACCGATGAACTTGTGGACGAGCTCGGAGCCAGCCATCTTGATGAACGTCGCGTCCGTCTCGTTGGCGACGGCCTTCGCCAGCATCGTCTTGCCCGTACCGGGCGGGCCGTAGAGCAGCACGCCGCTCGGGGGCGTGATCCCGACGTCCTCGAACATGTCGGGGTGATCCAGGGGCATCTCGACGGTCTCGCGGACCTCCTGCATCTGGTCTTCGAGCCCGCCGATGTCGGCGTAGGTGACGTCCGGGGAGTGCTCGACCTGCATCACCCGGGCGCGCACGTCGGTCTCCTTCTCCAGCTTCTTCACGACGGACAGGGAGTTGTTGACCGCGACCCGGTCGTCGGGGTCGAGCGTCTCGCGCATCTCGGCCGTGATCTCCGTGAGCGCCTCCTGGTTGTTGCCGTGCTGTTTGATCACGGCGCCGTCGGGCGTGATCTCCTGAACGGTCGCCACGAACAGCGGAGACTGCTTCAGCTTCTTGTTCTCGTGAGTGAGCCGTTCGAGCTTCTGCTGGTACTTGTTGTTCTCCGCGTTGGCGTCGAGGAGCTTGTCGCGCATCTCCTCGTTCTGCGACTCCAGCACGTCGAGCTCCTCCTGGAGGGACTCGATCTTTTCCTGTCTCGACGCCGAGCCCTCGTCGTAGGGCATCTCGACGTCGTCGACGGTGTCAGTCATTGTGCGCAGTAAGGCGTCTCGCGCGTAAGAGGTTTCGGGTGGGAGAGAATCGGAGGAGACGATTCGCCATGAGAATGCCCAATAGTAATTAAACAGGATAGTAAATATTATCTAACGGCATGAGATATGGGGAGACACGCATGAGCACCACCGAAGCCGTCGCCGCCGACGAGGACGTCACGGACCGCTGGAGCGCCGTCCGCGATCTGCCCCCGAGCGCGAAGCTCGTGGCGAAGGTCCTCGACTACAACGACACGCTGACGCAGAGCGAGCTCGCCGAGGAGACGCTGCTTCCGCCCCGCACCGTGAGGTACGCGCTCTCGCGGCTGGAGGAGGAGGACGTGGTCGACTCGCGGTTCTCCTTCACCGACGCCCGGAAGCGCCTGTACACGCTCGCGGTGTGAGCCGGCGACCCGCTGGACGGCAGCCGGGACGGGCCGCCCCGACGCTTATCTCCGATGGCGACGCAGGGACCGCGTGGTCTCGACCACCGCCGTCAAGCGAGCGCTCGCCGCGCTGGCGACGCGCACCGACACCGCGACCCGGCCGTACGTCGCCGTGATCGACGAGGCCGATGCCGCGCGAACCGACCTGCGGCGCGCCGGCGCGTTCGTCGACGCCGTCGGACTCGACCGGCTGTCGGAGGCCGTCGCGGCCGCCGAACGCGCCGGCGACGAGGCGACGGCCGAGCGCGGACGCGAGGCGCTCGCGACGTACAGAGAGTTCCGCGAGGCGGCGGCCGCCGGGGATTGAAAGAGCCGGCCGGCGACCACTTCCGCTCCGCCCCCGGAACCCCTAAACCCGACACCGGCCAACACCCGGGCAGATGACACGGGTGATCCACACCGGCGACACCCACATCGGGTACGCGCAGTACCACTCGCCGGTCCGACGCCAGGACTTCCTCGACGCCTTCGAGGCCGTGATCGACGACGCGATCGACGGCGACGTCGACGCGGTGGTCCACGCGGGCGACCTCTTTCACGATCGGCGGCCCGAACTCGACGACCTGATGGGTACCATCGCCGTGCTCCGCCGGCTCGACGACGCCGGGATCCCCTTCCTCGCGGTCGTCGGGAACCACGAGGCGACGCGGGGCGGCCAGTGGCTCGACCTGTTCGAGCGCCTGGGCCTCGCGACCCGCCTCGGCGACGAGCCGACGATCGTGGGCGACACCGCCTTCTACGGGCTCGACCACGTTCCCGTCTCCCGCCGCGACGACCTCGACTACGCGTTCGCCGACCACGACGCCGACCACGCCGCCCTCGTCGCGCACGGCCTCTTCGAGCCGTTCGGCTACGCCGACTGGGACACGGCGGAGGTGCTCGCGGAGAGCGACGTCGCGTTCGACGCGATGCTCCTCGGCGACAACCACACGCCCGACGTCGCCGAGGTCGCCGACACGTGGGTCACGTATCCGGGATCGACCGAGCGCGCGAGCGCGAGCGAGCGCGAGGGGCGCGGCTACAACCTCGTGACCTTCGACGGCGACGACGCCGGCGACGATCGCGTGGACATCCGGCGGCGCGCCCTCGACACGCGCCCGTTCGTCTTCGTGGAGGTCGACCTCCGCGAGGGCGAGGGCGCGGCGCGAGTGCGCGAGCGCGTCCGCCAGCACGACCTCGACGACGCCGTCGTGCTCGTCGACGTGACCGGCGACGGCGACCCGGTCACCCCCGCCGCGATCGAGGAGTTCGCGACCGACCGCGGAGCGCTCATCGCCCGCGTGACCGACCGCCGCGAGGTCGAGACCGACGCCGAGGTAGAGGTGAGCTTCGCCGACCCCGAGGACGCCGTCCGCGAGCGGATCGAGGAGATGAGCCTGTCCGAGGCCGCCCTCGACGTCGACGAGGCGGTCCGGGCCGACGCGGTCCCCGACAGCAACGTCAGGCAGACGGTGAAGGGCCGGATCGAGGAGCGGATCGACGACCTCGACGGGTTCGGACGGCGCGCGGAGACCGGTGACGACGAGGGAGAGTCCGAGCCCGTCGGGGGCGAGGAGGCGGCGGACGAAGCGACCGACGCCGACGAAGCGATCGGCGACGAAGCGATCGGCGACGAAGCGACCGGCGACGAAGCGACCGACGCCGACGCAGCGACCGACGAACCGAACACCGAGTCGCCCGCGACGGACGGCCAGGTGTCGATGGAGGACTACCTGTGAACTTCGACCGGATCCGTCTCTTGAACTTCAAGCCGTACGGCGACGCCGACCTCCGGCTGCGGGAGGGCGTCACGGTCATCCACGGGCTCAACGGGAGCGGCAAGTCGTCGCTGCTGGAGGCCTGCTTCTTCGCGCTGTACGGCTCGAAGGCGCTCGACGGCACGCTCGACGACGTCGTCACGAAGGGCGAGGAGGAGACGGAGGTCGAGCTGTGGTTCACCCACGACGGGACGCCGTACCGCATCGAGCGCCGGCTCCGGGTGTACGACGACCGGATCGACCACCAGTGCACGCTCGAATCGACCGACGGGAGCGGCGTGACTCGGGACGGCGCGCGCGCGGTCCGGGAGTTCGTCACCGAGCTGCTCCGAATGGACGCCGAGGCGTTCGTCGGCTGCGCGTACGTGCGGCAGGGAGAGGTGAACGAGCTGATCGACGCCTCCCCGCGCGAGCGGCAGGACACGATCGACGACCTCCTCCAGCTCGGGAAGCTGGAGGAGTACCGCGAGCGCGCCGGCGACGCCCGGCTCGGCGTCGAGGACGTGCTGGAGAACCGCCGCGGGCGGCTCGACCAGCTCGACGATCAGATCGCGGCGAAGGAGGAGCGCGACCTCCACGAGCGGCTCAACGGGCTCGAGAGCGACCTCTCCGAGGTCACCGACGAGATCGACCGATTCGAGGACCAGCGCGAGCGGGCGAAGGAGACGCGCGAGGCCGCCGCGGAGACGCTCTCGACCCACGCGGAGAAGCGAGAGGAACTGGAGTCGGTCACCGCGGAGATCGGCGAGATCGAGGAGACCATCCGCGAGGCCGAGCGCGAGCGCGACGAGCACCGGGACGCGATCCAGGAGGCCCGCGAGCGGATCGACGAGATCGATGCCGCGATCGAGGCCCGCCGCGACGAGCTCGACGACCGGGAGTCGGAAGTCCGCGAGGAGCTCGGCGACGAGCGGGTGAGCGCCGAGGCGTTCCGCAATCAGGCGACGAACCTCGCCGGAAAGGCCGACGACCTCGCCGAGCGCGCCGCGGAGCTGGAATCGGAGGCGGACGCCCTCGTCGACGAGGCCGAGGCGGCCGGCGAGGAGGCCGCCGAGCGCGAGTCCTCGATCGAGGAGCTCCGCGCGGAGGCCGAGAGCCTCCGCGAGCGCTTCGCGACCGCCGACGTCGACCGCGACGGGGTCGCCGAGGAGCGCGAGGCGCTCCGCGAGCGACGCGGCGACGTCCGCGAGCGGATCGCGGAGCTGTCAGCGGAGCTGAAGAACGCCCGCGAGCGCGTCGAGGAGGCCGAGGAGCTGCTCGCGGCCGGGAAGTGCCCCGAGTGCGGCCAGCCCGTCGAGGACTCGCCGCACGCGACCGGGATCGAGGGCGACCGCGAGCGCGTCGACGAGCTCGAGTCCGAGCTCGAGGCGGCACGCGAGCGCGAATCGGCCCTCGACGAGCAGATCGAGGAGGTAGACGGCCTCGCGACGGCCGCGGACAGACTCGACGAGATCGACGACACGACGGGAATGCTCGAAGAGCGGGTGGCGGAGAGGCGCGAGGAGGCCGAAACGAAGCGGGAGGCCGCGGCGGAGCGGCGCGAGGCGGCCGCGGAGAAGCGCGAGGCGGCCGCGGAGACGCGGGAGGTCGCCGCGGAGAAGCGCGAGGAGGCCGAGTCGGCCGCGGAGCGGGTGACGGAGCTCGAGGAGGCGCTCGCCGAGGTCGACGAGGCGCGCGAGGCGGTGGACGCGGTCGAGGAGCGGACGGCGGCGATCGCGGACGCGGAAGGCGATATCGAGCGTCGCCGCGAGAAGCGGGAGACCCTCGCGGAGCTGAACGACGAGCGGCGCGACCGGCTCGCCGACAAGCGCGAGCGGCGAGACGAGCTCGCGGCCGCGGTCGACGAGGCGGCGGTCGCGGACGCGAGGAAGCGGAAGGAGAAGGCCGAGGAGTACCTGGAGCGCGTCGACGGGGAGCTCGACCGGCTCGCGGAGCGGCGGACGGAGCTCGAGAACGCGATCGGCGGCGTGAACGGCGAGATACGAGAGCTGGAGAACCTCCGGTCGGAGCGCGAGGAGCTGGCCGCGACCGTCGAGGCGCTCGACGGCCTCCACGAGGAGACGAGCGAGCTGGAGGCGATGTACGGCGACCTCCGCGCGGAGCTGCGCCAGCGCAACGTCGCCGAGTTAGAGTGCACGCTCAACGAGACGTTCGACCTGGTGTACGGCAACGACGCCTACTCGCACATCGAGCTCGACGGCGAGTACGCGCTCACCGTCTACCAGAAGGACGGCGAGGCGCTCGACCCAGGCCAGCTCTCCGGCGGCGAGCGCGCCCTGTTCAACCTCTCGCTGCGGTGCGCGATCTACCGGCTGCTCTCCGAGGGGATCGAGGGCGCGGCGCCGACGCCGCCGCTCATCCTCGACGAGCCGACCGTCTTCCTCGACGCCGGGCACGTCTCCCGGCTCGTCCGGCTCGTCGAGGAGATGCGCGGCTTCGGCGTGACGCAGATCCTCATCGTCAGCCACGACGACGAGCTGGTGGGCGCGGCCGATGACTTGGTCACCGTCGAGAAGGAGCCGCGCTCGAACCGCTCGACGGTGCGCCGCGAGGACGCCGCCGAGCTCGACGTCGCGTCGCTCGCGGACGACTGATCGTGTGCTCGTCCCTCACTCGTCCTCGGAGCGGTCGCGCTCCGCGGCGCCGCTCGCGTCCGATCCGCCCCGCAGGAGCCCGATCGCCTCGCTCGCGGGGGCGGTCGCCGCGTACCCTCGTCGCCCGCCGACGTCGACCTCGTCGATCAGACCGGCCGCGCGGAGCTCGGTGACCGTTCCGTGGAGGTCGGACTCGCACATGTCGGCCGTCTCGAGCAGTTCGAGGACGGACAGCGGCCCCTCGTCGACGACCACCGCGAGCAGGCCGAGCGACCGGTCGTCGTGGACCGCGCGCATCGTCCGTCGGACGGACGCCGGCACCCCGGACGCCGCGGTCGCGAGGGGCGACTCCCCGTCGACGACGCGAAGCCGGTCGTTGGCGACGTAGCGCTCCGCGCCCGTGGTCGGGTCGCGAACTCGGCTCGACTCCGCGGAGCGCTTCACGAGGAGGTACGTGTCGCCGTCGGCGTCGCGGACCGTCTGCATGGGAGAACGGAGCGGCCGACGCGGCATTACGCTTCCGGGGGCGTGTCCGGATCGCGGCCGTCGTCGCCGGCGGTGTCGCTGGCGGCGTCGCCGTCCCCGGCCGTCTCGCCGTCGGCTCTCTCGTCCCGCGACCGATCCCACGCCCGGTACGTCTGGTAGGTCCGGACGCCGGCGAGGAGTCCGGCGACGAGGAGGAGCGGCCCGACGCGCGACCACCCCTCGAAGTACCACACCATCGGGCCGAGCGCGACGAGGAGCACCGCGGCGTTGGCGTAGATCACGGCGGCGACGAACGCGCGGAGCGTATCGGAGTCGACGTCGCTCGCGCCCTCGAAGTCCCCCCCGTCGTCGAACGTCTTCACCGAGGGGGCCTTCGGGACGTCCGGCGTCATCTCCCGCTCGGCGTCGGAGCTCTCGCCGAAGGAGACCTCTCCCTCGTCGTCCTCGTCTAGCCCGAACACGTCCGGCCGTACGCGGTGACGGGGCAAAGGGGTTCCGTCCGGTGACGGCGGGGGCCGGCTCGACGCCTCAGGTCGCGTCGGCCAGCCGAACGGTTCGGCTCGCTTCGACCCACGCGAGGGGGTTCGCGGCGTCGAACAGCACCACGTTCCCGTCGTCCTCGTACACCTCCACCTCGGCGTCGACCGCGTCGCGACCGGCCGGGCGAGCCACCGTGGGTTCCGAACGTGGGTCCAAAGACATGGACCGTGGTAAGTCATCACACATTAAAGGCCTTTCCGTGCCGGGACTCCTCGCCGGACCCGAAAAGCCGAGTTTTTTAGCCGGGTGCCGCCGAAGGACGCGTATGACTCAGTCGGGGCTGTCGGACTTCTCGTCGACCGGAGACGCGGGCGACGAGTCGGGCGACGGCACGGAGGCCGGACGGGAGGACCTCGCCGCGCGGGAGGCGGCCGTCGTCGCCGGCGGCGGGCGGGGCCACGTCAGCGACGTCGTCGACGTCGACGACGCGAAGTTCCCGGAGTCGACCGGGACCGTCGAACTGATGATCACCCAGATCGACTACGCCGTGGAGGGGTACGGGGGCGACGAGTACCCCGTCGTCCACGTGTTCGGCCGGCGGCCCGCGGAACACGTGGACGGAGACGCCGAACACGATGTCCACGAGCACGTCCGCGTGCTGGGCGTCGAGCCGTACTTCTACGTGCCCACCGCCGACCTCGACCGCGACCCCGTCGAGGAGTACGACGTCGTGATCGGCACGCGCGAGGAGAACCCGGACGGCGAAGCGTACGAGAGCATCCGCGGCGAGCCGCTCACCAGGATCGTCACGCGCACGCCCCGGGACGTCGGGAACATCCGCGACGACTTCGCGACGACGTTCGAGGCGGACATCCTCTTCCCGAACCGCTTCCTGATCGACAACGGGCTCAACGGCGGGATGCGGGTCGAGGAGCGCCGGCTCGACGACGGCTCCGGGACGATACAGGTCCACGAGGGGCAGCTGGAGCCGGCCGAGGTCGACGCCGACCTCCGCGTGAACACGTTCGACATCGAGGTCGACGACCGGCGCGGCTTCCCCGAGGACGGCGAGGAGCCGATCATCTGTCTCACGAGCCACGACTCCTACGACGACGAGTACGTCGTCTGGCTGTACGACGCCCCCGAGGCCGAGATCCCGCCGCCCGAGGACCTCCCGGACTACCGGGGGATCGTCGGCGACGGCGCGGGGCTCGACTTCGAGGTCCGCACCTTCGAGGAGGAGGCCGCGATGCTCGACGCGTTCGTCGAGTACCTCGAGGAGACCGACCCCGACCTGCTGACGGGGTGGAACTTCGAGGACTTCGACGCGCCGTACGTCCTCGACCGGATGGAGGTGCTGGACGACGGGAGCCAGTACGACCTCTCGATCGATCGCCTCTCCCGGATCGGGGAGGTGTGGCGCTCCGGCTGGGGCGGCCCCGACATCAAGGGCCGGGTCGTCTTCGACCTGCTGTACGCCTACAAGCGGACGATGTTCACGGAGCTGGAATCGTACCGCCTCGACGCGGTCGGTGAGCGCGAACTCGGCGTCGGCAAGGAGCGCTACACGGGCGACATCGGCGACCTCTGGGAGCGGGACCCCGAGCGCCTGTTGGAGTACAGCATCCGCGACGTGGAGCTGTGCGTGGAGATCGACCGGAAACAGGACGTGATCGCCTTCTGGGACGAGGTGCGCACCTTCGTCGGCTGCAAGATCGAGGACGCGCCGACCCCCGGCGACACCGTCGACATGTACGTCCTCCACAAGGCGTTCGGGAAGTTCGCGCTCCCCACGAAGGGCCAACAGGAGTCGGAGGAGTTCGAGGGGGGCGCCGTCTTCGACCCGATCACGGGGGTGAAAGAGATGGTGACGGTCCAGGACCTGAAGAGCCTCTACCCGATGTGCATGGTGACGATCAACGCGGGCCCGGAGACGAAGGTCGATCCCGACGAGTACGACGGCGAGACGTACGTCGCCCCCAACGGGACCCACTTCCGGAAGGAGCCGGACGGGATCATGCGCGAGATGGTCGACGAGCTGCTCTCCGAGCGCGAGGAGAAGAAGGCGCTCCGGAACGACCACGATCCCGGGACCGAACCGTACGAGCAGTACGACCGGCAGCAGGCTTCTGTCAAGGTTATTATGAACTCGTTGTACGGCGTGACGGGGTGGGATCGGTTCCGGCTGTACGACAAAGAAGGCGCAGCAGCCGTCACAGCGACCGGTCGGGAGGTCATCGACTTTACCGAGGAGGCCGCAGAGGAGCTTAATTATCAGGTTGCGTATGGTGACACAGACTCGGTCATGCTGTCGCTGTCCGATATGTCAAAAGAAGAGGCAATCGAGACCTCCTTCGAGATAGAGGACCACATCAACGGGCGCTACGACGACTTCGCGCGCGAGGAGCTCAACGCCGACTCACACCGCTTCCAGATCGAGTTCGAGAAGCTCTACCGACGGTTCTTCCAAGCCGGCAAGAAGAAGCGGTACGCCGGGCACATCGTCTGGAAGGAGGGGAAAGACGTCGACGACATCGACATCACCGGCTTCGAGTACAAGCGCTCCGACATCGCCGGGATCACGAAGGAGGTCCAGCAGAACGTCATCGAGACGATTGTCACGGGCGACGACATCGACAAGGACTTAGAGGAGGTGAAGGCGTACCTCGTCGACGTCATCGCGCGCGTGCTCGAGGGCGACGTCGATTTAGACGAGATCGGGATCCCCGGCGGGATCGGCAAGAAGCTGGACGCCTACGCCACCCCCACCGCGCAGGTCCGCGGCGCGAAGTACGCCAACCTCATGCTCGGCACCAACTTCGGCAGCGGGTCGAAGCCGAAGCGGCTCTACGTCGAGAAGGTCCACCCCGACTTCTGGGAGCGGATGGAAGAGGAGGAGGGGCTCGACCCGCAGCGCGATCACCTGTACGGGGAGTTCAAGCGCGACCCGGACGTGATCTGTTTCGAGTACGCCGACCAGGTCCCCGAGGAGTTCGAGGTCGACTGGGAGAAGATGCTGGACAAGACGCTGAAGGGGCCCATCGAGCGCGTGATCGAGGCGCTTGGAATGTCCTGGGAGGAGGTCAAGACGGGACAAGAACAGACCGGACTCGGCTCGTTCATGTAGGAGGTCTCAACTGAGAAAGGAGTTTTCGTTCGTTGAAAAAAATCTTGTCGATATCGAGAGTTTTGACGGGGAGATGCGTAACCATTAACCGCCTCAACCACCACTCACGAGGTACGAGGCACGAGAATACATATGGCTACTCTCGAAATCAACGATCTTCACGCACGAGTGGCGGAAGAGGACGGCGAACGCATTCTTCGCGGGGTCGACCTGACGGTCGAGTCCGGCGAGATCCACGCCCTGATGGGGCCGAACGGCTCCGGGAAGTCGACGCTCGCGAAGGTCATCGCCGGTCACCCGGCCTACGAGGTCACCGGGGGCGAGGTCCTGCTCCACCTCGACGAGGCGGACGTCGCCGACGTCGACGCCGACCTCGACGACGAGGACTACCACTGGGAGCTGCTGGAGCTGGAGCCGAACGAGCGCGCCGCGCTCGGCATCTTCCTCGGCTTCCAGTACCCGGCGGAGATCGAGGGTGTCACCATGACGAACTTCCTCCGGCAGGCGCTCAACGCGAAGGCGGACGAGCGCGCGGAGCTGTTCGAAGACGAGGACGCCGAGGAGGCCGACGAGGACGACGGGGGGTACGACACCTCCCCGATGGAGGGCCCCGCCGACGACGGCGAGATCGGGGTCGCCGAGTTCCAGCAGATCCTCTCGGAGAAGATGGCGCTGCTCGACATGGACGAGAAGTTCATGCAGCGGTACCTCAACGCCGGCTTCTCCGGCGGCGAGAAGAAGCAGAACGAGGTCCTCCAGGCCGCGATGCTGGAGCCCGCGATCGCCGTGCTCGACGAGATCGACTCCGGGCTCGACATCGACCGGCTCCAGGACGTCTCGAAGGGGATCAACGCGCTCCGCGACGAGCAGGGGACGGGCGTCCTCCAGATCACCCACTACCAGCGGATCCTCGACTACGTCGAGCCCGACCACGTGCACGTGATGTTAGACGGCGAGGTCGTCAAGAGCGGCGGCGCGGAGCTCGCCGAGAAGCTCGAGGACAAGGGGTACGACTGGGTCCGCGAGGACGCCTTCGAGGCGGCGTAACCACAAATGGTCACGCAACAGGAATAAGCGCGGGAGCACGCAACATAATACCATGAGCTCACACCAAGACGAACTGAAGGAGACAGACACCGAGGCCCGCTTCGAGTTCAAGAAGGAGGAGAAGTCCGCCTTCCAGACCGAGAAGGGACTCACCGAGGAGACGGTCCGCGTCATCTCGGAGGACAAAGACGAGCCGGAGTGGATGCTGGAGCGGCGCCTGCGCGCCCTCAAGCAGTTCCAGGAGATGCCGATGCCGACCGACTGGCCCGGACAGCCGGACCTGAGCGAGGTCGACGTCGACGAGATCATCCCGTACATCCGGCCGGACGTCGACGTCCGCGCCGGCGTGGACGACTGGACCGAACTCCCGGACGAGATCAAAGACACCTTCGACAAGCTGGGCATCCCGGAGGCCGAGAAGAACGCGCTCTCCGGCGTCGGCGCGCAGTACGAGTCGGAGGTCGTCTACCAGAACATGCAGGAGCGCTGGGAGGAGAAGGGCGTCATCTTCTGCAACATGGACGAGGCCGTCCAGGAGCACGAGGAGCTCGTCCGCGAGCACTTCATGACGAAGTGCGTCCCCCCGAGCGACAACAAGTTCGCGGCGCTCCACGGCGCCATCTGGTCCGGCGGCTCGTTCGTCTACGTGCCGGAGAACACCACCGTCGACATGCCGGTGCAGGCGTACTTCCGGATGAACTCCGAGGGGATGGGCCAGTTCGAGCACACGCTCATCATCGCCGAGGAGGGTTCGGAGGTCCACTACATCGAGGGTTGTTCCGCGCCGAAGTACTCGGCGTTCAACCTCCACTCCGGCGGCGTCGAGGTGTTCGTCGGCGAGGACGCGCACGTCCAGTACTCCACGGTGCAGAACTGGTCGAAGAACACGTACAACCTGAACACGAAGCGCGCCATCGCCGAGAAGGGCGGGCGCATGGAGTGGATCTCCGGGTCGATGGGATCGAAGGCGACGATGCTGTACCCCTCGACGATCCTGAAGGGCCGCGGCGCCTCCGACAACCACATCACCATCGCGTTCGCGGGCGAGGGCCAGGACATCGACACCGGCGCGAAGGTGTACCACAACGCGCCGAACACGAAGTCGACGGTCGAGTCGAAGTCGATCGCGAAGGACGGCGGCCGCACGAACTACCGCGGGCTCGTCCACATCGCGGACGG
>NZ_JAXRUU010000005.1:0-84968 GCF_034497445.1 Halorubrum sp. AD140 | reverse complement strand
GGGCGTCGAGGACGTCGTCGTGGAGATGGTCGACGTCACCGGCAGCGACGGCGCCATAACGATCGCGTCGGAGGTGGCGACCGCGGAGATCCGCGACACGACGGTGACCGTCGACGCGGACGAGGTCTGCGCCCTCTGGGCCAAGACTCCCAGCGAGGGACTCCTGTCCGAGTCGATCGCACCGCGGGTGGAGTGCGAGGGAGTCACCGTGACCGGGGCCGCCGATTCGGGGGTCGCGATCCAGATCGACGACCGCGACCGGTGTGTCCTCGCCGACCTCGACGTGACGCAGCCGGCGGCAGACAGAGACGGGATCGAGTTCAAGCGGTCGCGCGACAACGTCCTGCGCGACGCGACGATCGACGTCGGCGGCGAGGCGATCGTTCTCGACGAGGCGACCGTCGACACGCAGAACGTCGACAGCGACGCGTCGGGACGGAGTGAGGCGTCACCGTCGGCGACGAAGTGAAGCGGTGAACGTCCGCGCGGGTGGCTCACGCCGCGCGAGGCTGGCGCCGACCGCCGTCAGTCCTGTGCCACGTCCGCGACGGACACGGGATCTCCGTCGTCGACGCTGTCGCGGATCGCTTCTATCAGCGCGATCGTCCACTTCGCCTCCTCGATGGGCGTCGCCGGGTCGCCGCCGGTGAGCAGCGCGTCGATCTCCCGGTCGAACTGGTAGAACATCGAGTTCGTCTCCGCCTCCTGTTCCCAGCTGCCGTCGCGCGCCCGCCGCAGAAGCGCGACCGCGTTCTCTACGGTGCCGCTCATCCGGTCGAACGCCTGATCGACGTTGTTCAGCGCGCGGCCGACCGACGATCCCTTGTAGTCGCGATCGAGCGTCACCAGCGTCTGTGACACCTCGTCGGCCACGAGCGTCGTCTCGGTGCCGTGGACGTAGAGCACGCGCACCGGAACGGTTCCCGAGAGCACCGTCGCGTTGACGATGACCTCGTCGTCGGTGACGTATCCGACCTGCGCCCCGTCGTAGCCGAACTTGCCCTCGTACTCGCCCGCGAGCGCGGTGTGGGCCGAGACCTCGTCGCGGCTCCGCGGATAGCCGGCGACGCGGAGGGCGATCGACAGCGAGTGTGGGAGCCCCTCCTCGAACTCCCCGCCCAGGAGGTCGAACGCCCACGCCCCGCGGTTGGGCGTGTCCGGCGCCGTCGAGCCGGTGTACAGGAGGTCGACGCCGCGGACGTCGCCGAGGTCGCCGTCGGCGAGACGCTCGCGAAGCTTGCGCATCACCGGGCTGAACACGTGGTTGTGGACGACCGACACGGTGACGCCCGCCTCGCGCGAGGCGGCCGCCAGCTCCTCGACCTCGGCGACCGTCTCGGCGACGGGCTTTTCGATCAGCACGGGGACCCCCGCCTCGATCGCCTGCAGCGCCAGCGGAACGTGGGTGCCGACCGGCGTACAGACGTGGACCCAGTCGAGCCGCTCTCGCTCCAGCATCTCAGCCAGATCGGTGTAGGCTTTGATCCCGTATCCGAGCGCCTTCTCGTCGGCTCTGTCCGCGTCGAGGTCGCAGACGGCGACCAGCTCGGTCCGCGGATTCCGGTCGAGTCCCGTGAGGTGACGTTCCGAGACGACTCCCGCACCGACGACCGCCGATCGTAGGGTCATTGTCTCGCCTCTCTCCGAAGTAAGGTATTGTTATGTGCGACCAAACCCAATATCGTCGCCGCTCGGTCGCGGAGAGGGGCGCGGAACGGAGCGTGAGTATCCGGCGCATACCTTTGTCGCGACCGACCCGACGGACGGTATGTCAGCTCAGGACCAGGACGACCTGCCGCGGGCGATCCGGAACTGCGAAGTCGGAGAGGGGACGCAGATCGCTCCGTTCGCGGTGCTCAGCGACTGCGAGTTCGGCCGCGACTGCCGGGTGTGGCGGTTCGTCAACTGCTACGGCGCGCGGTTCGGCGACGAGGTGATGATCGGCTCGTTCGCGGAGGTCCAGTCGGACGTGGTGGTCGGCGACCGCACCCGGATCCAGTCGCACGCGTTCGTCCCGTCGCTGACCCGGATCGGCGACGACGTGTTCGTCAGCCACGGGGCGAAGTTCGTCAACGACCGTCGGCCGCCGAGCGGCGACCCCGACCAGTGGGAGCCGGTCGTCGTCGGAGACGGCGCGTCGATCGGAACGAACGCGACGCTCATGCCGGTCGAGGTCGGCGAGAACGCGCTGATCGGCGCGGGGGCGGTCGTCGTCGACGACGTGCCCCCCGACGCCATCGTGGCGGGGAATCCGGCGGAAGTGATCGGCCATCGCGACGACGCGGACTGACCGGTGCGGGGCGGCTCCGCCCGCGCTTACCCGAGCCGCTCCGAGATCCGATCCACGAGCGTCTGGCGCTGCGTGGGCGGAACGAAGTTGAGGTGCGCGAACAGGGCGTCGGCGCGCGCGGTCAGTTCGAGCGTCTTCGACTCGGAGTCGTGTCTGAGGACCCCCGCGTCCGCGAGCTTCGGGACGTGCGACTGGTACAACGAGACGTAGACGTGCTTGTACTCGCTCGGTGCGGCGTCCTCGTCTATTCCCTCGGCGATCGCCACCGCACGGGTGACGTCCGAGAACGGGGCGCGTCCGCCGTTCCGATCGAGATAGCGCAAGAGTACCCGTCGTCGCGAGGCGGAAAGCAGATCGTACACGCGATCTTCGGAGAGCTGTTCGCTGACGTCCCCCTGCTCCTCGTCCTCGTCGTCGAGCGAAAGCACCATACTCCCACGTCGGACGGGATACCCATACGCCTATTTGTGGGATAGCGCGACTTGCTTGTGACCAAGAGGGGGACTTGCTTGTGACCACTAGCGCGACTGCTTGTGATCGCGTGGCTTACCTGTTTCGAGGGGTCATCGCATCGGTCCGAGCGCCGCGCTCGCCGACGGACACCACCGTGTGCTCCTCGGCCGAGCGCGTGGCGTGCTCCAGCAGCTCGACCGCCCGCGCGCCGACGCGTCCGGGGGCCCGAAGGGTGCCGTCTCCCCTCGACGCGGCGACGAAGTCTTCGATCTCCGCTCTGAGCGGCTCGTCGTTCGGCGCCGTGTGGACCTGCTTTCCCTCGTCGCGGACGCGGAGTTCGCCCCCGCGCTCCGTGACGCGACTGTCGTACAGCTCGACGACGTTGTCGTCGAGGTAGTCGACGTAGGCGGCCTTCTCGGTGCCGACGACGACGAGATCGCGTCGCTTTCCGAACACGGGCACCTGCCACGACTCGTTGATCACGCTCGTCGCGCCGTCGTACTCCATCACGAGCGTCGCGGTCTCGTCTATCCCCTCCCGGACCGCGTCGTCGAGCGAGCAGTAGATCCGTTCGGGGTCCCGGCCGAGGAGGTAATTCGAGACGTCGACGTCGTGTACCCCCAGCGAGTACAGCGCTCCGGTCGTCTCCCTCGGGGCCCGAAACGAGAACCGACTGGTCGTGAGGTACTTGAGGCGACCCAGTTCGCCGCGGTCGATCCGGTCGCGGAGGTCGACGAGCGCGGGGTGGTGACGGAATATGTGGCCGACCGCGAGCGTCCGATCGTGTTCGCGTGCCGTCTCCACGATGCTCCATGCGTCGTCGCCGTCGAGCGCCAGCGGCTTCTCGACGATCACGTCGACGCCGCGTTCGAGCAGGGTCGTCGCGATCTCGTGATGGGTCGGCGACGGCGTCGAGATGGTCGCCGCGTCGACCCCGATCTCCGGCAGGCGCTCGTAGTCCGTGACGCCCTCGACGCCGTAGCTTTCGCACAGCTCCGCGAGGCGACGCTCGTCGACGTCACACAGGACCACGTCGTCGATCGCCCCCTCGGCGGCGAGCTCGCTCGCGACCCGGGCGTGGTTGCTCCCCCAGTACCCCGTCCCGATGACGCCGTACTTCATCGGTAGAACTCGCAGATCGTGTTGGTCACGTACTCGACGTCCCGCTCGGCTATCTCCGGGTACATCGGCAGCGACAGGATCCGGTCGACGAGCGCCTCCGTCCGCGGCAGCGAGACCGGATCGATACGGTCAGTGACCGCCGGGTGTTCGTGGAGCGCCGTCCCGTAGTGGATCCCCGTGTCGATCCCCTGCGCCTCGAGGTGGTCCTGCAGCTCGTCGCGGTCGGGCGCCTGAATCACGTAGAGGTGGTAGACGTGGAACGCGTCCTCGGGCTCGGTCGGCGCGGTCACCTCCGGCACTGTCTCGAGCGCCTCCGTGTACCGCTCGGCGGCGGAGTGTCGGTTCCGGTTCCACCGCTCGACCCGGCCGAGCTGCGCGAGCCCGACCGCCGCGCTCGTTTCGTCCAGTCGGTAGTTGAGGCCGAGCGACCGGTGGACGCCGTCGTCGTCCCGCCCGTGGTTCCGGAGCCGTCGCATCTCCCTGGCGAGTTCCGCGTCATCGGTCGTCACCATCCCGCCGTCGCCGGCCACGGTCATGTTCTTCGACGGGTAGAAGCTGAACGCCCCGGCGTCGCCGGCCGATCCGGCGGTTTCGCCGTCCCGCTCCGCGAAGTGGGCCTGACACGCGTCTTCTAAGACGAACAGGTCGTGTTCCTCGGCCACGCGCCCGATCGCGTCCATGTCGGCCATGGCGCCGTAGATGTGGACCGGGATCACCGCCGCGGGACTCGTCGCGGCCGACGCCTTCTCGGCGAGGTCCGCCGGGTCCATGGTGTACGTCTCGGGGTCGATGTCGACGAACACCGGGTCCGCGTCGAGCGACAACACCGGGCTCACCGTGGCGAAGAACGAGTGTCCGGGGACCAGCACCTGGTCGCCCGGGCCGACGCCGGCGGCCCGGAGCGCGAGCAGCAGGGCGGCGGTTCCGCTGGAGACGCCGACCGCGTGCTCGACGCCGGTCTGTGCGGCGAACCTGTCTTCGAACCGTTCCCCGACCGGTCCCTTCACGTATCGACCGCTGTCGAGGACCTCCACGACGTCGTCGATCGTGTCTTCTTCCACACGTATGTCTGTGAAATCGACGCTTTTGGTCATCCGGAGGATACTTTCCGGTCGATTGGTTTGTTATGGGTGTGCTACCGTCGAATCCCCGGCTACACGCCCGACGGAGTCGGCGTCTACCGCGAAACTAACAGACGCATAACAAACCGGATCGGAGGCGAGGGTCCGTCGATGCAAGCAGTTGTACTCGCCGCCGGGCAGGGAACCAGGCTGAGACCGCTTACCGAAGACAAGCCGAAGGGGCTCGTCGAGGTCGACGGCCGACCGATACTCACGCACTGTTTCGAACAGCTCGTCTCGCTCGACGCCGAGGAGCTGCTCGTGGTCGTCGGCTACCGGGGCGAGGACATCGTGGAGGAGTACGGCGACGAGTTCCGGGGCACGCCGATCACGTACGCCGAACAGGAGCGTCAGCTCGGGCTCGCCCACGCGCTCAACACGGTCGAAGAGCACGTCGACGGCGATTTCATGCTGCTGCTCGGCGACAACGTCTTCGAGGCGAACCTCGACGACGTCGTTCGCCGCCAGCGGGAGCGGCGCGTCGACGCCGCGTTCCTCGTCGAGGAGGTCCCGTACGAGGAGGCGTCGCGGTACGGCGTCTGTGACACGAACGAGTACGGCGAGATCACGGATGTCGTCGAGAAGCCGGACGACCCGCCGTCGAACCTCGTGATGACCGGGTTTTACACGTTCTCGCCCGCGATCTTCCACGCCACGCGGCTGGTCGAACCGTCCGACCGCGGCGAGTACGAGCTGTCGGACGCGATCGACCTCCTGATCCGGTCCGGGCGAACGATCGACGCCATCGGTCTCGACGGCTGGCGCATCGACGTGGGCTATCCCGAGGACCGCGACGAGGCCGAACGCCGCCTCCGGGAGAACCCGCCGACCGCCGAACCGGCCGCGGCCGCCGAGAGCACCGCGGAGGACTGACCCATGAACCGAACCGAACGGCCTCCGAGATATCTCAGTGCGACACCGAACGGAGACGGATCTCCTGGTTTAATGTTTCTGCAACCGGCATCGGACACTGTACCCGAATCTTCGGGGTGTCACCGATGTCTTCCCGTGTACTCGTCCCCGACATCTCGTCGGACACGCGGATCGCGACCACCGAGTACGACGACGACACCGAGATCGGCGTCGCCGTCGTCGAAGCGGTGGCGAGGGCCGCGGACACCGATCCGACGGATATCGAATCCCGCGTCCACGACGTCGTCGACGCGGACGCCCTCGACCGGTGCGTCCGAGCCGGCCGATCAGCCCTCTCCGTCTCGTTTCCGTTCGACGGCTACTGGGTCGTCGTCAGCGGCGGCGGCGAGATCGTCGTCGCCGAAGCGCCGGAACTGTAGCCGGCGTCGACCGGACCCGGCGCGCACCGTCGGCCGCTCGGAGGTGCCGTCGTGAGCGACTGGTTCACGGACGAAGAGCTCGACCGCATCGCGCAGTTCGCGGCGTCCCCGAAGTACTCCCGCGAGCCCACCATGCTCCTCCCGGACGACGCGGACGAGGAGAGCGAATCCGAGTCCGAGCCCGAGCGACGCGACGAGTGAGCGGTCAGCTCTGATCGGAATCGTCGGTGAGCCCCTGCCGCGTGATCTCCGACCAGATCTCTTCTCCGTCCTCCGTGATCCCGTACACGCGCCCCTTTCGACGGTCCTCGGAGACGAGTAGCTCGACGAGGTCCCGGTCGCGGAGGCTCGTGAGCGCGTGCGAGACGGACGCGATGCCCACGTCCTCGTCGCTCGCGATCTGCGAGGGGGTCGCCGGACTCTCGGCCAGCCGTTCGAGGACGGCGACGCGGTACCGGGAGCTGATGACGAAGCCGATCTGGTCCCAGTCATCGCTCACGTCGATCCACCTCTCATTCCCGTTCGACGGGTACCAGCCCGCCACTGTTGTGGAATTGATTCGTCCGCGTGTAGTGGACGAGGCTCACGAGGAACAGCGTGAAAATGACCGTGCCACCGACGTGCGTCGGCTCCAGCGGCCCCGCGTTGACGACGTGTAACGCGGCGTACGCGACGAGTCCGACGCCCGCGAGGAGACCGTACGCCAACGCCCAGGGGGGTGAGTGGCACTCCTCCCGAAAGTAGTTGGCGAGCTCGTCGGCGCGCTCGGTGGCCGCGATGCGTCCCGTGTCCTGATCGTACGTGACGACCTTGGCTTCGACCAGCTTCGGGACGTGGGTCTGATACAGCGAGACGTACGTTCGCTTGCGCTGCTGGGCGGTCAGGTCGTCCCGCGGGACCTCGTTCTCCTTGGCTGCGAGGCGCTCTGCGAGCTCGACGAGCTCCACCTCGTCCGAGGTCTGCTGTAGTTCCCTCAGGACGAACCGACGCCGTGCGTTGCTCAGAAGGTCGAACGAGACGTCCTGTGAGAGTGTGGTGTTGTCCGTGTCTGACATTCGAGGTCCCCGGCCACGCGCATTATAGTCTCGGAGTGTCAGTAGGAGCGGTTTGTTATCTATACCCTAGTTGCGGGTAATCACGACCGTCGAGGCGGTCCGCCGCGGTAGTCGCGTCATTACAAACGGGGGACCCGCCTGTTTTGACGTATGTCCGCTTGTCCCGCCGATCGCATCGATCCGGAGGCACCCGACCGCACGCATTCCCCTCGCACCGAAGACAGATGAGGCGGGAAACGCGTCCGGCCTCGGCCGGTCAGGAGGGGCTCCCGCTCGATCTCCTCGCGGTCGCGCTCGTTCTCCTCGTCACGTTCGCGTCGCTCTCGCTCGACGGCGGGAGGTCAGTCCGCGTGATCCCCGGCGCGATCACGCTCCTCTTCCTTCCGGGATACGTGACCACGGCGGCGCTGTTTCCTCGACGCACCCCGGAATCGCCGGGACGCACGAGACGCCCGGGATCGATGTCGGGACACGCGGGAGGTCCGGGGTCGGCGTCGGGACGCACGACGGCCCACGGGGCGCTCGGGCTCCGCGAGCGCGCGGTCCTCTCCGTCGGGCTCAGCGTCGCGGTCCTGCCGATCCTCGCGCTGGCGATCGGACAGTTCACCGAGGGCTTCTCCGAGCTGGTCGCGTTCGGAACGGTGGCCGGCTACGTCGTCCTCGTCGGGATCGCCGCGTGGGGAAGACGGGTCGCCGTTCCGCCGACGGAACGGCTGTCTCTCCCGATCCGCGCGTGGCGGACGGAGGTCCGAGACGGGTTCGCGACGGGACCGACGACCGACCGCGTGCTCACCGTCGCCCTCGTCGCGAGCGTCCTCCTCGCCGGGGGCGTGTTCGGATTCGCGGCAGTGAACCCCGCCGACGGCGAGACGTACACGGACTTTCACCTCCTGACGACCGACGAGTCCGGCGAGTACGTCTCCGCCGGCTATCCGGACCAGCTGGAGCGCGGCGAGACCGCGTCGCTCACCTGGGGGCTCGAGAACCGCGAGGCGGAGGACACCGAGTACACGGTCGTCGTGACTCTCGAACGGGTCTCACAGAGCGGCGACGATCTCAGACGGATCGAAACCACGGAGCTCGACCGCGAGACGACGACCGTCGCCGCGGGAGAGACGGAGCACCGAACCCACGAGGTACGTCCGACGATGATGGGCGAAGACCTCCGGCTCAGCTACTACCTCTTCAAGGGAGACGCACCCGACAGGGCGACCGAAGAGGAGGCGTACAGGCACCTGTACATCTGGGTCGACGTCGGGCCGTTCTCCTGACCGTGTGGCCGTGGGAACACGCGGTCGTCGGCTACCTCACGTACTCGATCGGCGTTCACCTCCTCCGCCGGCGGCCCCCGACCGCGCTCGAGGCGGTCGCGGTCGCCGTCACCTCCGTCCTCCCCGATCTGATCGACAAGCCGCTGGCGTGGGAGTTCGGCCTCTTCCCGTCCGGATACGGCGCGGCCCACTCCGTGTTCTTCGCCGTTCCCCTCGCCTGGACGGCTCTCGTCGTAGCGGCCACGTTCAGACGGGCCGGCGTCGGTCTGGCTTTCGGAACCGGCTACCTCCTGCACCTGGCCGGTGACGTCGTCCCGGACGCGTTCGGGGGAGGGGGCGTCCCGATCGAGCGGATCCTCTGGCCGCTCCTGACCGTCGAAACGACGTACGAGGGGGGGTTCGCCGGAACGCTTCTGTCGTATTTCGCCGACGCGGCGCGGGACCTCCTCTCCGGCCCCCCGAGCCTGTCCGTCCTCGTCACCCTCGGGCTCACTATCGGCTGTGGTCTCCTCTGGGTGTACGACGGGATGCCCGGACTCCGCGAACCCGTCGCGTTCTGCCGGCACCGGCTCCGCGAGCGCCGCGACTGACGCTCGCGCTGGCGACGGAGCGTCCCACACTGGCGACGGAGCGACCCTCCTTCGACACGATAGACGGCGGCTACTCGCGACAACAGACGGGTAACAATGCCGTCTCCGACGCGTCTGTAACCGACGACTGGGAATCTCTCATGTATTCAACCAATCCGCAACACGGACGTGCGCGAGTCAGCGTAGAGGACGGCGGCGTCTCGCGACAGACATGACGGTGAGCATCGCCGACCCACAGATCGGTGTGGCCGAACTGGACCGCCTTCTCGACACGGCCGTCTCCGGACAGCTGGCCGACGGACCGAACGTCCGCGCGTTCGAGGCCGCCGTCGCCGACTACTGCGGCGTGTCCCACGGGGTGGCCACCACGAACGGGACGACCGCGCTGCACGCGGCGCTGCACGCACTCGGGATCGGCCCCGGGGACCGCGTGGTGACGACGCCGTTCTCGTTCGTCGCGACCGCCAACGCGATCCGGCTCTGCGGGGCGCCGCCGGTGTTAGCCGACGTGGACCCGGAAACCCTGAATCTCGATCCGACGGCCGTCCGAGCGGCAATCGACGGCTGCGACGGCGGCGTCGACGCCATCCTGGCGGTTCACCTGTACGGGCTGCCCGCGCCGATGACGGCGCTCCGAGCGATCGCCGACGAGCACGACGTCCCGCTGGTCGAGGACGCGGCGCAGGCGCACGGCGCGTCGCTGCGCGGCGAGCCGGTCGGCTCGCTCGGCGACGCCGCCTGCTTCTCGTTTTATCCGACGAAGAACATGACGACGGGAGAGGGGGGGATGGTCCTCACCGACGACACCGCCCTCGCGGAGCGGCTCCGCCGGTTCGTCAACCACGGGCGGACGGACGCGTACGTTCACGGCGAGGTGGGACAGAACTACCGGCTCACCGGTCTCGGCGCCGCCATCGGCCAGGCCCAGATAGACCGACTCGACGACTTCGTCGCGGTTCGGCGACGGAACGCCGCCCGCTACGACGAGGTCCTCGACGACCACCCGTCGGTGAGCGCGCCGCCCGACCCGACCGGCTCGCGGCACGCGTACCACCAGTACACGGTTCAGACGGACCGGCGCGACACCCTCCGAGAGCACCTCGCCGACGAGGGGATCGGCACCGGGGTGTACTACCCGCGACCCATCCACCGACAACCGGCCTACGCGGACGTCTCCGCGACGGCGCCGAACGCGGAGCGGGCCGCCGACCGCGTGCTGTCCGTCCCCGTCCACCCCGCGCTGTCGCGGGACGAGGTCGACCGCGTCGCGGACGGGCTCGCGGGGTTCGAGGCGTGACCGTCCCCGTCGGCGTCCTCGGAGTCGGGAGCATGGGGCGCCACCACGCGCGGGTGTACCAGGAGATTGCCGACGCGGACCTCGTGGGCGTCGCGGACGTCGACCGGGAGACCGCGACGGAGGTGGCGGAGGCGTACGACACGCGCGTGTTGCCCCCTGAGGAACTCTTCGAGGCCGCAGACGCCGTGTCCATCGCCGTCCCGAGCCAGTACCACCACGACGCCGGGATGAACGCGCTGAACGCGGGGGTCCACGCGCTCATAGAAAAGCCGCTCGCGTCCACCACGGACGAGGCCGAAGCGCTCGTCTCGGCCGCGGAGCGCGCCGGCGTCACGCTCCAGGTCGGCCACATCGAACGGTTCAACCCGGCCGTCCGGGCGGTCGCCGCGTTCGCGGACGACCTGGACCTGATCGCCGTGGACGCCCGCCGTCTCGGTCCGCCGCTCGACGGCGGACGCGGCGTGGACGACGGGGTCGTCCTCGATCTGATGATCCACGACCTCGACATCGTTCGGTCGCTCGTCGGCGCGCCCGTCGACCACGTGACGGCGGCCGGAAGTCCCGACGGGCAGTACGTCACCGCCACCCTCGACTTCGAGACCGACGTGGTCGGGTCCCTGACCGCGAGCCGGGTGACACAGCGGAAGGTCCGCGAGCTGACGCTGACCGCGGTCGACTGTCAGGTGACCGTCGACTACATCGACCGGTCGGTGCGGATCCACCGGCGGACCCGCCCGGAGTTCCTCGTGAACGACGGCGACCTCCGGTACCGAAGCGAACAGGTTGTCGAGCGTCCCACCGTCGACAACGGGGAGCCGCTCAAAAAGGAGCTGAGCGCGTTCCTCGAGGCGGTCGAAACCGGCTCGGAGCCGGTCGTGTCGGGACCGGACGGGGTGGAGGCGCTCTCGCTCGCCCACCGCGTCCAGTCGGCACTCGGCTCTGCGGCGGTCTCGGAACGCGAGCGCCCCTCGATGTGACTCCGAGGGGGAGGCGACCGCGCTCAGTAGACGCGCGCACCTGACGGGGACCACACCCATCGTTCTGGGCCGCAGTCGGCACGTTCCTCCGAGGACACCGTCACGGACCGAGGCGGGGCTGCGCCGAGGAGTGGTTGGTCACCCGTCGCGTCGACGACGTACCAGTAGCGCCACGGCGAGCAGCGCGATCGCGGCGAGACCGGGAGTGAACCCGGGGACCGACCA
This sequence comes from Halorubrum sp. AD140, assembly GCF_034497445.1. Classification (NCBI taxonomy): domain Archaea; kingdom Methanobacteriati; phylum Methanobacteriota; class Halobacteria; order Halobacteriales; family Haloferacaceae; genus Halorubrum; species Halorubrum sp. AD140. The sequence continues at coordinate 73,275 of NZ_JAXRUU010000005.1, read as the reverse complement.
GCCGGAGTCGGATCCGGTCGCGCCGCCGCCGTTCCCGTCGCCGTTCCCGTCGCCGCCGTTCGCTCCCTCTGACTCGTCGGTGACCGTGACCTGCGTCGTTCGATCGCCCACTCCGACCTCGTAGGTTCCGGGGCTCTCGAACCGCTGTTCGAAGCGGACGCGCTCGGTCGATCCCGGCGGAACGGTGACGGTCTCGCTGCGGGCGACCGTCCCGTCGATCTCGAAGGACGCGCGGTACTCGTCCGAGACGGTCCCGTCGTTGCGGACCGACGCGGTGATCGCCGTCTGGTTCCCGGCTGGAATCTCCGCGGGGGTCACCTCGAGATCGACCACGCTGCTGTCCGTCCTCGCCTCCTGCACGTCGACGTCCCGTTCGACGCCCCCGGCCTCGAGGGTGACGGTCTCTCTCGTGTCGTGCGTGATCGTCGTCGTCGCGTTCACCTCGCTGTCGGCGTCGAGGGGGCGTTCGATCGTCTCGACTTCCTCACCGTCGAAGGTAACGGGCACGCTCGCGTCGCCCGCCCTCGGCCCGCTGTTTCTGAGGACGATCGTCGCCTCGAACGGCCGGTCGACGACCGCGGTGTCGGTGTGCACGTCCTCCACCCACACCACCGGCGCGTCGGCCCCGACACCCACGACGAGCGGCTCGTCGTCGCCGCCCGACTCGACGTCGGCCGTCGCTTCGACGGTCACGCTGTCTCCGCTCGGATCGACGTCGGTGTCGACGTCCTCCCAGTCGCCCCCGTCGCCCCGGTAGACCGTGAGCGCGTCCGGCGAGATCCCCGCGGCGTCGATCGCGTCGCGATCGACGCGGAACTCGTACTCGACCGTCGTCAGCTCCGCGTCCGAGCTGAGTTCGAATGCGGTGTCGGTTCGGGGGAGCGCCCCCGGTGGCGAGCCGTTGTTCGGACGATCGATCGACGCTTCGACCGAGTCGTGGCTCTCCGCGGTTTCGAAGACGACCGACTCCAGCCGGACCTCGTCGCCGGCCTCCAGGTCGGCTTCGACGGGCGTTCCGGCGTCGACGTCGTTCGCCGTCATCTGGGCGAGCGACCCGCCGTCGGTCGTGACGGTCGCCTCCACCGACGCGGGCGCCGGGGGTGGGCCGCCACCGCCGCCGCCACCACCGCCGCCGCCACCACCGCCGCCGCCACCACCGCCAGCACCGCCACCGCCGCTATTGCCGTCGTCGCCGTCGTCGCCGTCGTCGCCGTCGTCGCCGTCGTCGCCGTCGTCGCCGTCGTCGCCGTCACCACCTCCGTCGCCGTCACCACCATCGTCGCCGTCACCGTCGTCGCCGTCACCCCCGTCGGGATCCGTCACGGTGACCTCGACGGCCGCCTCGTCGGTCACGTGATCGGACGCGGAGACCGTGACTCTCGCCTCGTACGTGCCCGGGTCCGCGTACGCGTGCGACACGGTCTCTCCGCTCGCCGTCTCGCCGTCACCGAACTCCCACTCGACGGACGCGTTCGCCAGATCGGCGTTGTCGAGGCTGCTGTCGGTGGCGTCGAAGGCGATCGACTCGTTCGGCTCGACGCTCGTCCTGTTCGCCTCGGCGACCGCCTCGGTTCCGTATCGGACCTCGACCGAGTCGGTCGCGTTCGCCGTCCGGTTCCGCTCGTCGGTCACCGTGACCCCGACGGGGATCGTCCCCGACCGTTCGAACCTCACGGCCGTCCGCGGTTCGGTCGTCTCATTCACGGTCTCGTTGTCGACGCTCCATCGGTACTCGGCGTCGCCGGACGCCGTCGAGTCGCTCGCGTCGAGCTCGGTCGATTCTCCGACGATCGCCGTGTCGGGCGCCGAGAGATTCGCCGTCGGCTCCGACGTCTCGACGGTGAGGTTCGTCTCCGCGGTGTCCGTGGCTCCCGTCTCGTTCGTGACTCGCAGCGTGACCGCGTACTCCCCGCTCTCCGAGTAGGTGTGGTCGACGGTCGCGCCCGTCGCGTTGGCGCCGTCTCCGAACTCCCACTCGTAGGTCTCCGGGTCGCCCCGCGACTCGGACCCGTCGAACGACGCCGACTCATTCGGCTCGATCGGACCGTCCGGGGCGTCGATGACCGCCTCCAACGCCTCCGACGACTCCGACCGGACGTCGACCGTGGCGTTCGCCGTGTCCGATTCCCCCGCGTCGTCGACGACGGTCACCGACGCCGTCACCTCGCCCGACTCCGAATACGCGTGTTCGACCGTCGGCTCCGACGTCGTCTCGTCTACCTCGCCGTCGCCGTCGAAGTCCCATCGGTACTCCTCGATCGATTGCTCGCTCTCCGTCTCAGACGCGTCGAGGACCACCGTCTCGTTGGTCTCCGGGTCCGACGGCGAGACCGACAGGCTCGCGTTCGGGGGCGCGGACGCCTGTGCGTCCGGTCCGCTGATGGTCACGGACTCGTTGAGGCTGTCGAGGGCGACCCGCGAGGTCCCGTCGGACGTCGCCGTCACCACCTCCCAGTCGGAGATGGTTCCGTTCTCGCTGGACTGTTCGCCCTCGATCCGCGCCTGGTCGTTGAACCGCGGGTCGATCGTGATCTCGGAGTCGGCCTCGACGCCGGTGAAGACCGCGCCGTCGTTCCGCTCGTCCTGCCAGACCCAGTCGAGCTGGCTCTCCGACCCGTCGTGGTCGAATACGTCTCGCTGTCCGTCGTAATTGTCGTCTTCGACCGTCCACTCCCCGTCCTCCGGGAGCCCGCTGACGTCGAAGGAGGCCGAGCCGCCGTCCGTCCCGGTCCCGCTGTCGACGAATCTGTCCTGGAGGATGACCAGATTGAGTCCGTCGGACCCCTCGTACAACAGCAGCGTGCTCGTGTCGTCCCGCTGGTACTCCGTCGTCCCGTACGAGCTGTACGCGGACCCCTCGGGGTCCGTGAACTCGGTGCGGTAGTCGTAGAACTCCGCCCCCGTCTGTGACCCGTTGCCGATCGGGTCGATCTGAACGGTCTCGCCGCCCTGCTCGACCACGTAGGACTCGTTCTCCTCGGCCTGTGCGACCGTCTCGCCCGGTATCGCCTCCGCCGTCGGCCCCGCCCGCGCGTCGCCGGCGTCCGCGGAGACGAGACCCGCGGACGCGACGAGCCCGACGAGACACGCGGCGAGTCCCAGCCAGCGGAGCCAGCGCCTCAGCTCGCTCATCGACGCGTCTCCGTTCTCGACCGGACGCCGTGCTCGTGACGCGTCGGCAGGGCGTCGCGGGTGCCGGGGGCGTCGCCGGTCCCGGGGACGTCGCCGGTCGATTCGGCTCCTCGTCCACGCTTCGCTGGACTCGCTCTCTGCTGTGTGCGTTCTTGTAGCATGTCTGACGGTTATGGTCCCGGCGTCGACGCGACCGGACGACCGATACCCGAAGACGCCGAACGAGCGGGTTTGTTATAGAGTCGCTAAGCGAGAACCAGCAGTTGCGGTCGCGGAGGCGCCGAGCCGACCAAACACGGGGGCCGCTCGCGATACGCGTCGCATACCGCGGGAGGACGGCGGTGATCGCTCCGCAGCGTCCCGGCGGATAGGCGGTCCATTCGCCCGCGGGACCCGGTGATTCACCGGGATCGACGGAGTGCAGTCACCGGAGCCTGGCGTACGCGTCCGTGAGGAGGTTCATGACCGGTCCGCACCGCTCCAACCGGTAGTACGTCTCCACGGTCGGTGCGAACTTCGCCTTGTACCGACAGAGTCGGCGGTTGTTCGCCCCCACGAGGTCGTACCGGTCGATCCCCGACTCTCTCGCGCGTTCGATCACGTGCCAGTCGAGCAGGTCCTGTGCGGGGACCGGGGCGTCGAAGTCCGCGACGCTCTGCCAGCGGTAGACGGTGTCCTCGTCGGTGAGCAGCAGCGTCCCGCCGGCGAAGACGTCGTCGACGGTGCAGACGTACGCCCTCATCTGATCGGGTATCGCTCGCGCGAGGTCTCGAACGAGCGACGGCGTCACGTCGTACGCCACGCCCTGTTCGTCGTGGCGGCGCTTCGCGTTCACCACGATCTGCTCCATCTCCGGCAGGCCGCCTCGCTCGATCTCGAACGCGTCCGACGCCGTGTTCCGCACGTTCGACCGGAGGTCACTGCCCATCTCCGAGAGCAAGGTGTCGGCGTCGCCCGACAGGTCGACGTGGTAGGTGTAGCGCGGCGTCGGGTCGAAGTCGTTCCAGAGGAACGGGCGCGGGTCCCCGTACTCGACGCTCGTTCGGACGCTGACGTACCGCGGAGCGATCTCCTCGTCGACGTACGCCATCGCCGATTCGACGAACGACAGGTGGCGGCGCTCGCGCTTCCGGCGTTTCATGTTGGGGTCGGCGAGCGTCGCCGGACCCATGTAGGTGAGCTTTCGGTTCGGCGGCGGCGAGAAGGCGGCCACCACCGGGCCGAAGCGCCGCTCGAAGACGGGGAACAGGCCGGCGGGTTCCTCGCCGACGTAGCCGACGAGTGGATGGAGCTCCGAGCTGGTGTGGTCGGCGACCACCTCCAGTGCGGCGTGTCGGTGAAACGGCGTCGCCGCCGGCGCCCGCTGCACGAGTCGATCCCACGACTCCGGATCGGTGAGCGGCTGGACGTCGACGCTCACGCTGGACGCTCCGCCGCGCCGTCCGTTCGCCCTCCGGTCGTTGGCCGACGGATCAGTCCCGCGATTCGGTCCCCGACGCGGGGGCCTCGACTCGGCCGATCGTCGGCGACGCTCACCGCGCGGCGGACGCGTTCGGGGTCGGCGGCGTCGAGCGGGTGACCGGTCGCGGGGACGCCGCTCCCGGGTGCGCCAGTGCCCGAAGGAGGTGTCTCGCTCATGTGCGAACTCCACCGACGATCCGACCTTTGTTATGTTCGGCCTGCCGCACCGGCGCGGTCCCGAGAGCGCCCCCGGTGGGCCGACGCGAGCGGTCGACGGCGCGGAGGCGGCCGCGCGACGCCCTGACGGGTCCGCGAGTCGACAGGGGAACGCGGCGCGACCGCGGCCGAGAAAGCGTCGCATAACAAAGCCACCACCGGGTTTCGTTCCGCGTACGCCTCGCCACGCGGCGAGCTGTCACGACATGTACCCGACGATCCACGCACCGAGCAGCGCAACGGCGACCGAGCGCCCGCTGCCGGCAGAGCCGGAGAGGCACCGATGAGCGAGTCCGAGACCGAGCCCGAGTCCGATCCCGAGTCGGACGAGTCTCCGGAACCTGTACACGACGCGGCGAGCGCGCCCAACACCGCCGTCAACTCGCCGAGAGTGCAGATCGGGGAGGGTGCGCGGATCGACGACGACGTGACGCTCGCGCCGCCGGAGTCCGGAACGCAACCGACCCGAATCGGTGACGACGTCCGGATCCGGTCCGGAACGGTGGTGTACGCCAACGTCAGCGTGGGCGACCGGGTCACCACCGGTCACGACGTCGTGATCCGCGAGCGGACGCGGATCGCCGCCGACGCCGTGATCGGGACGAAGACGGTGATCGACGGCAACACCGCGATCGGCGAACGCACGAGCCTCCAGACGGGGGTGTACGTTCCCTCGGAAACGACCATCGGCTCGGACGTGTTCGTCGGACCGAACAGCGTCCTGACGAACGACCCCTACCCGGTGCGCACGGACGCCGGCCTCGTGGGACCGACGCTCGAAGACGGCGCGTCGATCGGCGCCAACGCCACGATTCTCCCGGGCGTGACCGTCGGGGAGGGTGCGTTCGTCGCGGCGGGCGCCGTCGTCACCCGCGACGTCCCGCCGGAGACGCTCGCGGTCGGCGCCCCGGCCACGTTCCGGCCGCTCACCGACGAAATCGCCGGGCGAAACGATCTCCCGTGAGCGCAGACGCCACCCGCCGACCATACTACCCACCGATGACCGACGACACCACCGACGCCGACCGACCGCATCCGGTCGACGTTGCCTCGACGACACGGACCCGCCCGCGTACCGCCCGACGTCGCCCGGACGACCGGGGACCCCGCACCCTCCGCCCGGAGCGCCGTCGACCCCACGGCTTGACCCTGGGGGGCGACCGATGAGCGACCGCTCGGCGCCGTCCCGCGCGGAGGGAGTCCTCACCGACGGGGGGATCTCCCCGATCGGGAGCGAGGAGACACCCGTCGGATCGCTGTACGGCTCCTCGGCCTCGACGTCGCTCCAGCGGCGGTCGCTGCTGAGCGGCGAGGTCCCGGTGGCCGTCTACGGCCTCGGGAAGATGGGACTCCCGCTCGCCGCGGTGTTCGCCGACGTGACGGGACGCGTCGTCGGCGCGGACGTCGACCCCGACGTCGTCGCGGCCGTGAACGCCGGAGAATCGCACGTCGACGGCGAGCCGGGACTGGACGAGCTCGTCTCCGACCGCGTCGAGTCCGGCGCGCTTCGCGCCGTCTCGGACCCCCGCGAGGCGGCCGCCGCCGCCTCCGTACACGTGATCGTCGTCCCGACGCTGCTGACCGAGTCGAAGGCCGCGGACCTCGCCGTGGTCGACGCCGTGGTCGACGCCGTCGCGACCGAACTCTCTCCGGGGGACGCGGTCTTCGTCGAGTCGACCGTGCCGCCGCGGACCTGCGCCGACCGGATCGCCCCGCGGCTGGCGGAGCGAAGCGGGCTCCCGCCGACCGCGTTCGGCGTCGCGTTCTGTCCGGAACGCACGTCCAGCGGGCGCGCCCTCCGAGACATCCGGGAGGCGTATCCGAAGGTCGTCGGCGGCGTCGACGACGAGAGCACGCGGGTCGCGCGGCTCGTGTACGACGAGGTGACCGACAACGACGTGATCCCCGTCCGAGACGCCGCGACCGCCGAGGCCACGAAGGTGTTCGGCGGCGTCTACCGCGACGTGAACATCGCGCTCGCGAACGAGTTCGCCCGGTACGCGAGGGAGTTCGGCGTCGACGCGCGGGAGGCGATCGAGGCCTCCAACACCCAGCCGTACAGCCACATTCTCTCGCCGGGCCCTGGCGTCGGCGGCCACTGCATCCCCGTGTACCCGTACTTCCTGTTGAACGGGTTCGACGTGGACAGCCCGCTGATCCGCCTCGGCCGCGTCGTCAACGACGAAATGCCGACGTACACGGTCGACCGGCTCCGGTCGATCCTTCGGGCGGATGACCGCGGGGCGGATGACCGCGGGGCAGGGAGCGACGGAGTGGGGGGTCGGGAGGCGGACGACCGCGTTCTCGACGGTGCGCGGACGCTCGTGCTCGGCGTCACGTACCACCCGGACGTCGACGAGACCAGAAACAGCCCCGCCGTCGAGGTCATCGAAGCGCTGCGGCGCCGCGGCGCCGCGGTCGACGCCGTCGACCCGGTCGTCACCGATTTCGAACCGTTCGCGGCCACCCGCGTGTCCGCCGCCGAGGCGGTCGAGAACAGCTACGACGCGGTCGTCGTCGTCACCCCTCACGAGGCGTTCTCGTCGTTCGACTGGGACGCGCTCGACGCGACGACCGTGCTCGACTGTCACGACGCGCTCGACCTCTCGGAGACGGACCACCGCTCGTACGCGATCGGTCGCCCGCACGGGCGCGACCGCGACGCCCGAGACGCCGCGGAGCGCGGCGGTACCGGCGTCGCTTTCGACCCGCCAGCGAGCCCCACGACGAGCACGGACGGCGGGAGACTCGACGGCCGGAGCGAGTCAGACGAGGGAGGTGGGGCCGACGAAGGAGACGGCTCCGACGAGCGAGGTGGGTCCGGTGCGTGACTTCACGGAGGCGGTGTACGCCGAGCTGCTCGACGTCGCCCTCCGCGAGGAGTACGCGTTCCTCACCGTTCGCGAGTACCTCTTGCGCGAGACGCTCCCGGACCGGTTCGTCGTCGTCCGGCACGACATCGACCGAAAGCCGCGGAACGCGCTGTCTCTCGCGCGGATCGAGGCCCTTCGAGACGTCCGGACGACGTACTACGTCCGCACGGAACCCGACGTCTTCGACCCGGACGTGGTGACGCGGCTCGCCGAGCTGGGCCACGAGGTCGGCTACCACTACGAGGACCTCGACCGAGCCGACGGCGACCGTGCGGCGGCGCTCGACTCGTTCGAGTCCCAGCTCGCCCGAGTCCGGCGGCTCGTCGACGTCGACACCGTCTGTATGCACGGGAACCCGCTCACCTCGCACGACAACCGCGACATGTGGGGCGACCCGCCGGAGTTCGACGCCTTCGACCTCCTGGGAGAGGCGTACCTCTCGATGGACTTCGAGGACGTGACGTACTTCTCCGACACCGGCCGCACCTGGCGCGACGGCCCCCTCAAGGTGAAGGACCACACGATGGGTGAGGGGGAAAAGACCGTCCAGGTCGACTCCACCCGCGAGCTGATCCGCCTGCTCCGGGAGGACGAGGTCGATCGGCTCTGTCTGCTCGTCCACCCCGACAGGTGGAGCAGTTCGACGGCCGAGCACCTCTCACAGAGCGTGAAAGACGCGGCGGTCAACGCCGCGAAGTACGGCATCCAGGCGGTACGATGACGAGTGCCGACTCGGCGACGCTCCCGGGAACGCGGATCCCCCCGGAGGCGGCCGTCCCCGACGGCCACTCGTTCGCCCTCTGTCTCACCCACGACGTCGACAGGCCGTACAAGACGTACCAGGGCCCGTACTACGCGATCGCGGAGCGCGACCCGTCCCACCTCCGATCGCTGATCCCCGGCGTGAACCCGTACTGGAGCTTCGAGCGGATCGCGGCGCTGGAGGCCGACCTCGGCGTGCGGTCGGCGTTCTACTTCATGGACGAACAGCAGCTCTTCAGGGACCGTCCCGTGTCGGAGTGGCTGGACCCGGACGGGTGGCTTCGGTACGTCGGTCGGTACGCCATCGACGACCCGGCCATCGTCCGGACGATGCGGGAGCTCGACGCCGGCGGGTGGGAGATCGGGCTCCACGGCTCGTTCGAGTCCTTCGACGACCCCGACCGGCTCCGCTCGGAGAAACGGCGGCTGGAGTCGCTGCTCGGACACCGAGTACGGGGCGGTCGACAGCACCACCTCAACCTCGCGATCCCCGAGACGTGGGAACACCACTCGACGCTCGGCCTCGAGTACGACTCGACGCTCGGGTCGTCGTCGACGTACGGCTTCGAGAACGGGTACCATCCGTTCCGCCCGTTCGACGACGCGTTCGTCGAGTTCCCGCTCACGCTCATGGACGTGGCCCTGCCCGAGGTCGCCGCGGACCCCGTCCGCGCCAGGGCGGAGTGCGAGTCCCTGCTCGAGGAGGCCGCGGAGCACGAGGCCGTGATGACCGTCCTGTGGCACCCCCGGTACCTCGGGGACGACTTCCCCGAACACGTCGAGCTCTACCGGACGCTCGTCCGGCGCGCGCTGGAGCTCGGTGCGTGGGTCGGTCCTCCCGGAGCGCTGTACGACAGCCTCGGCGACGAACCGGGCGAGCCGTCGCCATGACCGTCTCGGCGCCTGACGCCGCTGGACGCGACCGGTCCGGCGAAACGGGGCTGCTCTCCCCCGGCGGAAGGGGTCGCATAACAAACTCACACCTCGGAGAGCGACCGGTAACCGGGGGTTCAACGTGCGAACAACGTCCGCGTCCGACGCACGGAACCACGGACGCCGCACTCCGGCGAGGTCACCGACGATGAGTAGGATACACTTCGACATCACGCATCCGGCACACGTTCACCTGTTCAGACACGCGATCAGGGAGCTCGTCGACGACGGGCACGCGGTCGCGGTCAGCGCGCGTCAAAAGGAGATCACCACCGACCTCCTCGACGCGTACGACATCGAACACACGGTCCTCTCTCGGAAGGGAACCAGGAAGTCGGCGCTGGTCCTCGAGTGGCTGGGCCGGGACCTCAGGGCGCTCCGATACGCCTGGCGGTTCGATCCGGACGTCGTCGTGAGCCGACTCAGTCCGACCGCGATCCACGCGGCCGCGACCGTCGGCGCGGGGAGCGTCGTCCTCTACGACACCGAGGGGACGAACCGGCTGGCTCGGCTGTTCCTCCCGCTCGTCGACCGGATCTGCACGCCGGACTCCTTCGAAACCGACTTCGGAGAACCGCACCGCCGGCACGCGGGGGTACAGGAGCTCGCGTACCTCCACCCCGATCGGTTCACGCCCGACTCCGACCGACTTCGCGACCACGGCGTCGATCCCGACGAGCCGTACTCGGTGTTGCGGTTCGTCTCCATGGGCGCACACCACGACGTCGGGCGCGCCGGGCTCTCCCCCGCGGCCAAGCGCCGGCTCGTGGACGAGCTGGCCGCCCACGGCGAGGTGTACGTCTCCGCGGAGGGGGCGGTCCCGACGGGCCTCGACGCGCGTCGCGTGCCCGTCCCGCCGGACGCGATCCACGACCTGCTCGCGGCCGCCGACGTGATGGTCACCGACTCGAACACCATGGCGACCGAGGCGGGGCTGCTCGGAACGCCGTCGGTCCGGTCCGGGTCGTACGTCGACACCGGGGAGTTCAGCAACTTCACGGCGCTCGCGGAGGCGGGGCTCGTCGAGTCGATCGGCGACGAGGACGACGCCGTCGAGCGCGCGGTCGAACTCGCCGCCGACCCCCACGCGAGGGACCGGTGGGACGAACGACGTCGGGAGTACGCCGCGGCGTCGACGGACGTCACGGACTACATCGTCGACACCGTCCTGGAGGTCGTCGCCGAGCGGGGGGCGAGGTGAACCCCATGACGGACTCCCTGCGCGTGCTCTCGCTCGTCACCAACAACCACGCCGGATTCTATCGCCGGGAGGTCGAGGGCCTTCGCGACCGCGGCCACGACGTCGACGTGCTGGCGGTTCCGGGGTACTCCAAGGAGGTCGACCGGTCGGTGGCCACCTACGCCGCGTACTACGTGCGGGCGGTCGCGGCGGCCCGCGACGGATACGACCTGATCCACGCGAACTACGGGCTGGCCGCGCCGCCGGCGGTGGCGCAGCCGTTCGCGCCCGTGGTGGTGTCGCTGTGGGGCAGCGACCTGATGGGTCGATACGAGTCGGTCAGCCGCCTCTGCGCGCGGCTCGCGGACGAGGTGATCGTCATGTCGGGGGAGATGGCCGAGCGCTGCGGCCGCGACTGTCGCGTGATCCCGCACGGGATCGACCTGGACGCGTTCCGACCGCTGCCGCGGTCCGTCGCCCGGTCGGAAGTCGGCTGGGACGCGACGTCGCGCCACATTCTGTTCCCGTACGACCCCGACCGCGAGGTGAAAGACTTCCCGCGCGCGGAGCGGATCGCCGACCGGGTGCGGTCGGACGTCGACGCCCCGGTGTCGCTTCACCCCGTTTTCAACGTCGCACACGAGCGGATGCCGCTGTACATGAACGCCGCCGACGCCCTCCTCATGACCTCGAAGCGCGAGGGCATGCCGAACACGGTGAAGGAGGCGCTCGCGTGTGACCTCCCAGTGGTCTCGACGCCGGTCTCGGACCTCTCGGAGCGGCTCGCCGGGGTCTCGAACTCGACCGTGAGCGACGACGACGAGGAACTCGCGGCGGCGCTCGTGCGGATCCTCCGCTCGGAGGCGCGCTCAGACGGGCGAGAACACGCGCGCACGTTCGGAACGGAGTCGCAACTCGACCAGATCGAGGACGCGTATCGGGCGGCGCTCGGCGACTGAGCCGGCCCCTTCGGAGCGCGAGCGGAGTAGCCTCGACATTACAAACCGCGGGACCGCGGGATCGAATCACCGAACGCGAATGTCTCACGGAACTCTTCACGAGCCCCGACGCGTCGACCGCCGCCACGCCGCCGGTGGCCGCCGATGATCACGCACCTGCCGCGAACGCTCTGGAGCAGCGCGAAACACTATCCGCTCCGGCACGCGTCGTACGACGTCGGTCCCGTCTCTCCGGCCCTGTTCGACGAGATCATCGACGACTACGAGGCGGACGCCGTGTTCCTCCACGTCGGGCTCAGCGACGTCAAGGCCGCGTTCGAGACGAACCCGTACGACTTCGTCGTCGACCGGCTCCGAGACCGGTTCCCGTCGCTGCTCGTCCCGGGGTTCACGAAGTCGTTCAGGGAGACCGGCCGCTTCGACGTCGAAGCGGATCCGCCGGAGCTCAACGCCTTCTCTCGGCTGTTCTTCGAGAACGACGCGGAGTACCGAACGCCGGACCCGCTCCACTCTATCCTCTGTGCCGGCGAGTACCGGTTCGACGGCTGCGACTTCCGGAACACGTTCGGGCCGGAGGGGTGCTACGCGCGCTTAGAGGCGGACGACGTGCTCTGTCTGAACGTCGGGACGAACTGGCTGGTCTCGACCCAGCTCCACTACCTCGAACAGGCGCTCGACGTCCCGTACGTCGAGACCGTCGACGTCGAGGGGGAGCTCACCCACGCGGACGGCGACGTCGAGCGCGTGACGCAGACGACCTACGAGAAGAACAACTACCTCTACTTCTGGAACCGGACGAAGCTCCGCGACCAGATGGTCCAGGCGGGGAAGCTGGACTGGTACCGACTCAACGGCCTCCACGTCATGGCGTTCACCATGGACGACCTCCGCTCGTTCGTCGAGCCGAACGTCCTGAACGACCCCTACTACCTCGTCGCATGACGGTCGCGACGTGCCCCGCCGGGTTCGCGGGACGGTGACGACCGTGCGCGTTCTCAGCCTCGTCACGAACGGACGCTCCCGCTTCTATCGCCAGCAGATCGCCGGTCTCCGAGAACGGGGCCACACCGTCGACGCCCTGGCCGTTCCGCGAGCCGGCACCGAGTCGGACTCGCGGTCGGTCGGGGCGTACGCGCGGTACTACCCGCGCGCCTTCGCGGCGGCTCGCCGCGGCTACGACGTGGTGCACGCGAACTACGGCCTGACCGCCCCGCCGGCGGTGGCGCAGCCGTTCGCGCCCGTGGTGGTGTCGCTGTGGGGCAGCGACCTGATGGGCCGGTACGGCGCGGTGAGCCGCCTCGCGGCGCGGTTCGCCGACGAGGTGATCGTCATGTCGGGGGAGATGGCCGGGCTGCTCGCGTCCGACTGTCACGTGATACCGCACGGGATCGACCTCGAGACGTTCCGTCCGCTCCCGCGATCGGTCGCCTGCGCCGAGGTCGGCTGGCGCTCCGACCGCCGCCACGTGCTGTTTCCGTATCCACCCGACCGGGGAGTGAAGGACTTCCCGCGCGCGAGGCGAATCGTCGACGCGGCCGCGGACGAGCTGGACCGGGCGGTCGAGCTCCACACGGTCACCGGCGTCCCGCACGCGCGAATGCCGTGGCACTTCAACGCGGCGGACGCGCTCTTGGTGACCTCCCGACGAGAGGGGTCCCCGAACTCGGTGAAGGAGGCGCTCGCGTGCGACTGTCCGGTGATCTCGACGGACGTCGGTGACGTGGCGGAACGGCTCGACGGGGTCTCGCACTCGGCGGTCGCGGCCGACGATGCCGAGCTCGCGGCCCGGCTGGCGGACGCGCTGGCCGCCGAAACCCGCTCGGACGGGCGGGCGTCGGTGGCGTCGCTCGGCATCGAGCGGCAGCTCGACCGGGTAGAGACCGTTTACCGGTCTGCGCTGGATACGGAGGTCCCGAGGAGCCGCTAATTTCGGCCGACACTCCGAGAATGTACCGTCGGCACCTGATTAGTATTACTCACAATTCAGAGAATAATTGTGTCCTACTCGCCGACCTCGGGCGCCGTCTCGGTCCGCTTTTACGGTCTCTTCCGGCGGTGAACTCCCCCGGACGTCGAGCTGACACCACCTGACAGATACATGGGGTGACACGATGGGAAGGTCGCGGGTAACCACTCTATACCCGATAAACCGTACTGAAACCATCTGCATGTTTTAATTACCTCCTCTGATATGACCGTGTTAGAACACGGATGACACTTCGGATCGGTTGGGCATCCGTCAGAGGCTGCGCTCGAAGATAGCGCTCGACAACGGAACTCACACAATGTACACTGAACCTCGTCTCCGACGAAAGCGAGCGGTCACCTCGAGTGCGACACTGCGAGCGCGGCGTAGAACGGTTGCGACCGACAGTTCACTGCCACGTAGACGGCGATCGCACGGTGCACGCGACGACGACCGAAGCAAGCGCGTCAACGGGAGCGCCTCCGGATACGATCGACAACAATGAGCGTCACACACACACCCGAGAGCAGAGAGGAGACGGAGCAGTCCAGAGACGAAACCGAGCCTTCCGGACCGGACGCCGGCTCGTCAGCGGCGTCGACCGAGGAGGGGCGTCCGCGTCCGCTCTCGCTAGACGTCATCTTCGACGTGTTACGGAACCGTCGACGGCGGCTCGTGATACAGACCCTTGAGGAGCGAGACGGGGAGACGACGCTGAGCGACCTCGCGGAACACATCGGGGGGATCGAGAACGACAAGCCGCCGAACGCGCTCAACGCGCAGGAGCGGAAGCGCGTCTACGTCGGGCTGTACCAGTGTCACCTCCCGCGGATGGACGACGCGGGGGCGATAGACTTCGACAAGAACCGCGGGACGGTCGTGCGGGGGCCGCAGGCCGACGCGTACCTCACGTACCTCGAGCAGAGCGAGAGCGACGGGTCGGACCGGCGATGGCCGACGTACTACGCCGGGCTCGCCGGAGTGAGCCTCGTCGCGTTCCTCCTCTCGTGGGCGCTGTCCACCGGTCTGGGAACGGTCGTTCTCGCCGGCTCGATACTGCTGATCTTGGGGCTGTCTGGCTACCACTGGACGGCTCGACGCGCGGACTGACGACACGTTCGTCTCGCGTCTGGGCGCCTCGTTCGCCTTCCGTGACACGCAAACTCGGTTGAGCGCTAGCCACCGGCTACGCCGTCGGCGGGACGCCGCTCGACGCGCCGCAGTCACCGCCTTACGTGGCGCGGCTCCGGTCTCCGCTCCGCGAGACCCAGATCCCGGGACTCGGGCGGAATGGTCAACGCGGAGACCCCTCAGTTTGCTCTCCATAACAAAGCCCCGGGAAGGGGTGGGTATCGACCTGACGTTCCGGTCCTGTTCGGAACCGATGGTGATACACGATGCGTAGACAACCCGAATCCGACGACACGGCTCCGAATCGAGTTGACAGCGACCGTCCGGTGGTGGCCTGAGATGTGCGGTATCATCGCACGGATCGGCCACGGAGACACGCTCGGTGAGCTCCTCACCAGCCTCCGTAACCTCGAGTACCGGGGGTACGACTCCGCCGGCGTCGCGCTCCGCGACGAGGACGGTCTCAGCGTGTGCAAACGCGAGGGAGAGACCGACGCCCTCGTCGACGCGGTCGCCGACCGGTCGCTCACCGGCAGCGTCGGCATCGGCCACACCCGGTGGAGCACGCACGGCGCGCCGTCGGACGCGAACGCGCATCCCCACACCGACGACTCCGGACGGGTCGCCGTGGTTCACAACGGCATCATCAGGAACCACGAGGCGCTGCGCCGCGAGCTGCGCGCGGCGGGGCACGTCTTCTCCAGCGAGACGGACACGGAGGTCGTCCCCCACCTCGTCGCCCGCGAGCTGGCGTCCGGCGCGACCCCGGAGGAGGCGTTCCGGAGCGCCACGGACCGCCTCGAGGGGAGCTACGCACTCGCGATGATCCTGGAGGACGAGGACGCGGTGTACGCGACGCGGAGCGGGTCGCCGCTGGTCCTCGGGCTCGGATCGGAGGCCAACTACCTCGCCAGCGACGTTCCCGCCTTCCTCGAGTTCACCGACGTCGTCGTCTACGTCGAGGACGGCGACACCGTCGCCCTCGACCGCGAGGGATACCGCATCACCGGTCCCGACGGCGAGCCTGTCGATCGCCCGCAGGAGACCGTCGAGTGGACGGCCGGGGACGCGCAGAAGGGCAGGTACAGCCACTTCATGCGCAAAGAGATCGACGAGCAGCCCGTCAGCCTCCGGCAGACGATAGAAGGGCGCGTCGCCGACGGCGGCCGTACCGACGGGGGCGCACCCGTGTTGGAGGCGTTGCCGCCGAACGAGCTCTCGGCGGTCGACGAGGTCGTCTTCGTCGCCTGCGGGACCTCGTATCACGCCGCGATGTACGGCTGCGTGCTCCTCAAGCGTCTGGGGGTGCCGGCGACGGCGATGCGGGCCAACGAGTTCGCTCACGACCCGATGCCGGTCGACGACGAGACGCTCGTCGTCGCCGTCACGCAGAGCGGCGAGACGGCCGATACCATCGCGTCGCTGCACGAGGCCGACGAGTCGCCGGCGCGGACGCTCGCGGTCACGAACGTCGTCGGATCGACCGCCGCGCGGATGGCCGACGACGCGGTGTTCATTCGCGCCGGACCGGAGATCGGCGTCGCCGCCACCAAGACGTTCTCCTCGCAGGTCGCGACGCTCGCGATGCTCGCCCAGCGACTCGCGGCCGACGGGGCGGGAGTCGGCACCGCCGACGCCGAAAGCGACGCGACGACCGAGCGACTCAACGACTGGTCCGCGAGCGTCGCGTCCCTCCCAGAGCTCACCGAGTCCGTCGTCGAGGACGGGAGTGCGAAACGGCTCGCCAAGCAGTACGCGGACGCCGACGCCTACTTCTTCATCGGGCGGGGCACGGGGTATCCCGTCGCGCTCGAAGGGGCGCTGAAGTTCAAAGAGATCACGTACGAACACGCGGAGGGCTTCGCGGCCGGCGAGCTCAAACACGGTCCGCTGGCCCTCGTGACCCCGGCGACGGTCGTCGTCGCGGTGTTCACGGGGCGGAACGACGACCTGACGCTACACAACGTCCGAGAGGCGCAGAGCCGCGGCGCGCCGATCCTCGGCGTCGGTCCGGCGTCGTCGACCGAGGTTCGCGACACCGTCGACGAGTACATCGAAATCCCGGACACCACTCCCGAGATGGCCGGCGTCCTGGCGAACATCCACCTCCAGCTGCTGGCGTATCACGCGGCGGCGATCCTCGACCGGGCGATCGACAAGCCGCGGAACCTCGCGAAGAGCGTCACGGTGGAGTGAGCGCGGTCGCGGCTACCTCGACTCCTCGACGCGCCAGCGGGTCCCGGCGTCCTCGGCCCTCGGCTCCGCCGCTTGTCCGACCGCGAGTTCGGCACGCGTGAGACACTCCAGACACCCGTGGACCGAGTTTTCCGCTCCGAACACGCGGATGAACGTACGGCTCACGGCGGAACCGCACCGAATACACCGTCGATTCCGATCGGTCGTCCCGTCTACGGGGATCATGGGCTCGAATCGAATGATCCGCCGCATTGTTATACAGTCTCTAGGCGGTCTCTCGCGATCCCGCCGTCGCGGACCGGAAACCGGGCGCACTCCGCTCGGGGTGCGGCGCGTCGAGCCGCGTGACAGCGCCGGCTTACGTCGGTGTCGGGAGCCGCCGCCCGGCGCTGCGAGACGGTAACGCCCCTGTAACCAAGTGACTGCGACTCCACCGAACTGTTGCTCGACCGCCCGGTTTCGGTTCCCCCTCCCCAACGATCACCGAATCCGTCCAGGCCCGGGCGGCCGAGTAGTTTTTTCGTTCCGGCGAGGACTCCCGCGATCGACGGCCGCAGTCGCCCGGTCAGGACCCGGGGCCGTCGACCGCTCTGCCGTGAGGGACGCGCTCCCGGTCAGCTCCCGCTCTGAGCACTTCGTCTCCCGCGACGAGGACGCGTTCGACCGACGGTATCGGGGACGGATCCACGACGACCACGTCGGCCCGGGCGCCCGGCTCGAGGCGGCCCCTATCGTGGAGCCCGACGGCTTCCGCCGGGTTTCGCGTCACTCGGTTCACCCGCGCGGACAGCGGTTCCCCCGTCTCGACGAACGGTGCAGCCAACAGCGACGGCGGGTGATAATCCGAGCAGAGGACGTCCACGACGTCCGCGTCGACCGCGGAGCGCGCCGAGAGGTTGTCCCACAGGCTCCCGCCGCGGACGAGGTTCGGCGCGCCCATGACGGTCGTCATCCCCCGGTCGGTTGCGCGCCGGGCCGCCTCCATCGTGAGCGGGTACTCGCTGATCGACGCCTCGCACTCGAACATCCGATCGACGGCCGCCGCCGTCTCGTCGTCGTGAGACGCGAGCGGCACGCCGGCGCCGGCCGCCAGCTCGGCCACGCGCGCGACGAGGTCGCGTTTCGTGGACACCGACAGCTCCTCTCGCGCCTCGATCACGCGTTCCACCTTCTCCGGGGGCCAGTTTCGGTCCTCCATGTAGTGCCGCTCGAACTCGGTCTCGTCGAACTGGCCGTCTCCGGGGGCGTGGTGCATCACGGAGAGCAGGTCGACGTCGACCTCGCCGCTCGAGACGACGCGCTCGACCGCGTCCACGCTGTCGTGTGACAGGTCAGACCGGACGTGAACGCGGTTGTCCGCGAGGGTGTCGTCCGCGTTCGAGACCGCGCGAGCGATCGTCTCCGCCTCGTCGATCGACCGCCCGTCGCTGGCGTCGTCCTCGAACGCGATCGCGTGGAACTTCGTCGTCACGCCGACCAGCGCGTTCGCGCGGTCGGCGGTCGCGAGCGCGGACCGGACGTCGACCCGGGCGCCCGCTCGGGGCGAGCGGTGTCGCTCGATGTCGTCCCCGTGGATATCCACGAAGCCGGGTACCACGACCCGACCGTCCGCGTCGACGACCGTGGCGCGCGGGAGCGGCACGGCTGTCGCCTCTCCGACCTGTGCGATCCGGTCGTCGACGACGACGACGCGTCCGTCCTCGATCACGCCCGTCGGCGTGACGACCCGCCCGTTGCGGATCTCGACGGCCCCCGTCATCGTCCCGCTCCCGTCGGGTTCCGGTCGAACTGCGCGCTTCGCGCTGACGGGACACGGGTGTAGGCTCCGGTGAGTGCTGGCGGGAACATAACCCTCTCGTACCGGTAGTGAGAGCTTTGTTAGTCGGTGCCAACGGCACGGAGTCCGTCGACGCCGCGGGCCCGCCCTCGCTCCGATTCGTGTCGAGTCCGGGCCCGACTCCGAACGAGCGATCGAACGCGAGACGGCTCGCTGCGTGCGTCGTTCGCCGCTCTTGCGACGCAGCGCGGGGTCCTACCGTCCCCGCTCCCGGTCAGTCAGCTCGGGTAACTGGTGCATACTAAACCGGAGTCCCGGGAGACACCGACGGCATGCAGGTCGTCATCCTCGCGGCGGGACGTGGCACGCGAATGGGGCCGCTCACAGAGTCGATGCCGAAGCCGATGCTTCCGGTCGCCGACCGGCCGCTCGTCGCCCACGTCGCGGACGCCGCCGTCGCGGCCGGCGCGTCGGAGCTGGTGTTCACCGTCGGCTACGGCGGCGACCGGATCCGGGAGCACTTCGGCGACCGCCACGCCGGCGTCCCCGTGCGCTACGCCGCCCAGCCCGAGCAGCGGGGCACCGCGGACGCCGTTCGGGTGGCGGCCGACCACGTCGAGGGCGCGTTCGCGGTGCTGAACGGCGACAGCCTCTATCGCCCGGCCGACCTCGCTCGGCTGTTCGAGGCGGTTCCGGCCGTCGGCGCCGCGCGTGTCAACGACCCCTCTTCGTACGGCGTGCTGGCCTCCGAAGACGGCGTCGTCACCGAGGTGGTCGAGAAGCCGTCCGACCCGCCCTCCGACACGATCAACGCCGGCGCCTACGCCTTCCCCGAGGCGGTCGTCGACTTCCTCGACGTCCCCGAGAGCGACCGCGGCGAGCTGGAGCTGACGGACGCGCTCGACCGCGTGATCTCGGGGTACGACGTGACGCTCGTGCCGTTCGACGACTGGATGGACGTCGGCCGCCCGTGGGAGCTGCTCGAGGCGAACGAGCGCCGTCTCCCGGGCGGCGATCCCGAGCGGCCCGCCGGAGTCGATCCGGTCGACGTTCCCGACCGAGCCGCGGGAACGCCTCCGTCAGCCGACGGTCCGCTGGTCGTCGAGCCCGGCGAGGAACCGCACGGAACGATCCACCCGGACGCGACCGTCAGCGGGTCGGTCACCTGCGAGCCGGGAGTCGAGATCCGCTCCGGCGTCGTCGTCGACGGACCGGTCAGGCTCCGGTCGGGGGCGACGGTCGGACCGAACGCGTACGTTCGGGGGCCGACCCTCGTCGGCCCCGGCGCGCGGATCGGTCACGCCGTCGAGGTGAAAAGCAGCGTCGTGATGGCGGACGCGCGGATCGGCCACCTCTCGTACGTCGGCGACAGCGTGGTGGGACCGAACGCGAACCTCGGCGCGGGGACGAACGTCGCCAACCTCCGTCACGACGGCGAGCCCGTCGCGCTCACGGTGTGTGGCGAGCGCGTGTCGACCGACCGCCGCAAGTTCGGAACGGTGATCGGTCCGGACGTCAAGACGGGAATCCAGACCGGGATCAATCCGGGCGTCACCCTCTCGGCCGGTTCGACGACCGAACCCGGGGAGATCGTCACCCGCGACCGGTGACGTCGGCCGCCGCGAACGCGGGGCCCGCTCCGGGAAGGTATGCCCACCCACATTCCCGCGGCACGGGCGCATAACGAAGTCGACCGGTCGCGTCGAGTCCGCCGTCATGAACGCGGAAACGCGGACTGAACGGAATCGAACCGGCGCGTCTACGTCGAGGCTCGTCGCCTGGCAGGGCGGCGTCGTCGGCGGACTGCTCGGCGGGCTCGTCTTCGGCCTGTTGCTCTCGCTGTCGAGCCCCGGCGTGATCCACACGGCCATCCCCGCGCTGTACGGGATCGGAGCGGAATCCGGCGTCGCCGGGTGGGTGATCCACCTGAGCCACGCCGCCGTTCTGGGCGTCGTCTTCGCAGCGCTCGCCGACGCGACCCTCGAGGAGGGCTTCGAGACCAACCTCAAGAGCGGGCTCCTCGGACTCGCCTACGGACTCGGCGTCTGGGCGGTCCTCGCGGTCATCGTCATGCCGATCTGGCTCGACGCGGTCGGGTTCGCCGGCGCGCCGGACGTCCCGAACGTCGACCTCGCGAGCGCGGTGGGTCACGCCGCGTACGGCGCCGTCCTCGGCGTGACCTACGGGGTTCTCTCGGGAGAGCTGTCGCCGCAGTGAGCCGGGCCGCGGCTCGCCGTCAGTCGTGGGACATGGTCGCGGCGGCCGTCGCGTCCACGCGCTCGCCGGCCGCGTGGAAGTCCCCCAGGCAGTTGTACAGCCCGCGCTCGTACACGTCCGGCTCCTTGCGCACCCCGAGGTGCGAGCCGATCTTGGCGTCGGCCCAGTGCGCGCGGTCGGTCCCCTCGAGGAGCCACCGGAGGAGCCGCGGATCGACGTCGAGCTGGACGTAGTCGACGTCGTGGTCGGGATCGCGGACGAGTTCGTAGCCGCTCCCGTCCATCGACAGCGCCAGGTAGACCCCGTCGCGCATCGAGACGTACACGGTCGTGTCCGTCTCGTAGCCGATCCGGGCCCGCTTGGCCTCCATGTTCTCGTAGGCGAGCGGGAGGTACGCCTCGAGATCCTCCAGCGAGGGCATCGGGTCGGACTCGTACTCGAAGCGCCGCTCGCTCAACACCTCCTCGATGTAGGTCCGCTTCGCGTCCCGATCGACCGGCCGGAACGGCGCGGAGCGAGAGCCGTCGCTCAGGTCGATGTGCTCGCCGGAGTTGAGGAAGACGCACTCCCGGTCGCCGTCGACGTGCTCGCGGAAGAACTCCCGGGCCTCCTCGCGTGGGGGGTTCGCCGTGTACTCGTTGAGCTCCGCGAGGTCGCCCGCGAGCACGTACTCCCCCGCGAACGGCATGTAGTACGACGGGTCGAACACGTCGAGAAAGTTGAGCGCCAGCTCGTGTTTCTCCCGGATGACCCGGTCGCGCTCGGCGAGCTTCCGCTCGCGGTCGTAGTTCGTCACCGCCTGCGGGTAGAACTGGGCGGCGCTGTACTGGTGACACAGGAGGTCGACGTCCCCGTACCGGTCGGCGATCCGCCGACAGCTCGACTCGGCGATCGGGTAGGGGCAGTCGTTGGTGTTGACGAGCGTGTACTCCCCGTCGTCGATCACGGCCATCGAGTCCACCTGCGTCGATCCGGGGCGGTCGGCGTCGGGGTCGTACCAGCTACAGCCGAAGAAGTTGCCGCACAGCTCCGGGTCGCAGCCGTCGGCGGCGAGGACGTTGATGTGGACGTCGCCGTCGAGACGCACGCGTTCGTCGTGCGGGAGCTCGCGCGCCTCGAAGCCGAGGTCCTCGACCGCCTCGCGGAGGTAGTCCCACCGGTAGTCGTGGATCAACACCGGGATGTCGTCGTCCATGCGACGCAGCGTCGCGGGGTCGAAGTGGTCGGGGTGGACGTGCGAGAGGTAGATGTAATCGACGTCGTCGAAGTCCTCCGGCTCGACGTCGAGCGGTGGATAGTGCGTCCACGAGCCGTAGTACGCGCCGTCGACGAGCCAGGGGTCACAGAGGATCGAGGTCTCTCCCGTCTCGACGAGCACCGCCGCCGATGAGAGGTAGGTTACCTGCATGTGGCGTCTCCGTCCGCCCCACGGCACTTTGTTACAGAGGCGTTTCGGCGGGCGCGCACGGGGACTCCGACCGCGAGCGTCCCCCGTCGGTTCGGCGCGCTCCTCGCGATCTCACCTCCCCGTCGTCCCCCGAACGCGGCCGCTCGACGGGCGAAGTCGATCCATAACAAAGACCGGTTCGTCCCGTCGTACCGGTGTTCCGCCACGGGCGGCGGGCTCCACCATGACAGGCGCTTCCCACTCGTCGGCGTACAAGGGCGTGTTAACCCTAGGTTTCCTCGCGTTCGCGGCGGCGGTCGCGGTCGCACACGCGTCGCCCGCCTCCGGCTACGAGCTCTCGATCTACCGGGCGACGCCGGCGGTGTTCTGGCTGGGGATCGGTGTCGGGTTCGTCGCCGCCCTGTCGACGCTCTTCGGGGCCGAGTCGCGGCGGCTCGTCGACGGCGCGATGCTGCTCGCGGTCGGCTGCACGCTCGCGATCGCTGCGATTCCGCTGTTGCGCTCGTACGCCTTCTACGGCGCGGGCGATTCGCTCTCGCACCTCGGCTGGGCGCGCGAGATGCGAGCGGGCGTCATCGAGCCGTCCGAGACGGTGTACCCGGGGACCCACCTCATCGGCGTCTTCCTCGGCGAGCTCACCGGACTCGACCTCACGACGACGCTGCAGTTCGTTCCGGAGCTGCTGTTCCCGCTCGTGTACGTCGTGGCGGTGCCGCTCTGCGTCGCCGCGCTCACCGAGTCCAGGTGGGCGGTACCGGTCGGTCTCGTGGTCGGGCTGTTGTTCCTCCCGATCAACGAGGTCAGCGTCCACATCGTCCAGCACCCGTCCAGCCAGGCGATCCTCCTCGTCCCGTTCGTCCTCCTGCTCACGCTCCGCTACCTCTCCGACGACGACGAGCGGTTCCCGCTCCTGACGCCGTGGGGGCTGGCCCTGGCCGTCGGCGGCATCGGACTGCTGTTCATCCACCCGCAGGAGACGATGACGTTCCTCTCGCTGCTCGCGGCGCTCGCGGTCGTCGGCGCGCTCGCCCGGTCGTACGCGCCCGACGGAGCGCTCGCGAACCACCGGCCGCTCGGGGTCCACGCCGTCGTTCTCGGGGTGGGACTCGTCGCGTGGATCACGCAACACGGGCGCGCTATCGGGCGGATCGAGGCCGTCGTCACGGGGCTGCTCACGGCCGGCGTGACCACCGGAGACGGGACGGAAACCCGCGGCGAGTCCCTGGTCGACCTCGGCGGGAGCTTCCTGGAGCTGTTCGTCAAGCTGTTCGGCGTCACGACGCTCTTCTGCGTGCTCGCCGCGGCGGTGGTGGCGTACCACGTTCTCCGGTCCGACGACTCCTCGCCGCGGACCGCGCTGGTTCCGCTGCTCGCGGTCGGTCTACTGCCCCCGATGGGGATCTTCGTGATCATCTTTCTGGCTGATCAGGGAGACCACTACTTCCGGTTCCTCGGGTTCATCACCGCGGTTGCGGGCATCGTCGGCGGAGTCGGGATCGTGTCGATGATCCGGTACGCCGCCGGGGAGAACGCCCGGCAGTCGCGCTCCAGCTGGGGGTCCATCCGACGGTCGGCCGGTCGCTTGCGCCCGGGAGCGCTCGCGCTCGTGGTGGTGGCACTCGTCCTGCTGCTCGCCGGCCAGCTGGTCGCGATCCACGCGTCGCCGTACATGTATCAGCCGAACAAGCAGGTGACAGAGGCCGACATCACGGGCCACGAGGTGCTCTTCGAGCACCACGACGGCGAGACGCCGGTGGTCGGGCTCCGCGCCGGTGAGGGCCGCTTCGTCGACGCCCACTACGGGACCGAGACCGCCGCGGCCGATCCGGACCTCGCCATGCTGGACGGCGGCGTGACGGGCGAGCAGTTCCGGAGCGGGCTCCCGTCGGTCTTCGACGAGGACCGCTACCTCGTCGTCCAAGAACACGACGTGCTAAAGGAGGTCGTCCTCTACGACGAGCTTCGGTTCCCCCGCGAGGGGTTCGAGCGGCTCGACCGGGACGACCGGATAGACCGAGTCCAGCAGAACGGGGAAGTCAGGCTCTACCGGATCAACGAGGAGCCGTCGGACGACGAGGACGAGGAGTCGGGCTGACCCCGAACCCGTCCGATCTACGCCCCGCGGTCCGTGTTCGGCCCCTCACGCGCGTTTGATCGGGTCGCAGACCGCCCTCGCGTCGGCGACGATGTAGGCGTCGCGCTCGAACTCGTCCTCGTCCGTCGGGACGAGGACGAGACGCTCTCCGCTCCGGTAGGACACCCAGCGCTCGTCCCACTCGGCGATCTCGTATCCGAGGTCGCGGACCGGATCGGGATCGGGCGCCGCTCGTTCCCACCGGTCCGCGAGGCTCGTCGACATCTCAGTAGTCGTCGATCGTGACGGCGGCGGCGCCGTCGAAGTCAATGTCGACGAGGTTGCCGGTGTAGCGGTAGCCGTCGATACCCTTCCCGAGCGCGCCGGTCACCGAGTCGTCGTCGACGGTGTCGTCGAGCTCGTCCCACATGTTGCCGTCGGGATCCGTGCTGATGGCGTCGTCTCGGACGACTTCGCCGGTCACGCGGAAGCTGTAGGCCGTCACCGTGTCGGCCTCGGTGCCGTCGAAGACGACGGTCTTCCAGCTCTCGTCGTCGTCGGTCCCGTCGTCCGTCCCGTCGTCCGTCTCGGCGGTCGCGTCGGAGTCGTCCTCCGCTTCCTCGTCGCCGGAGTCGTCATCCGGCTCGACTTCGAGCAGGTCCTCCTCGGTCACCTCCTGACCGTCGGCGATCAGGACCATCTCGTCGACGTCGCCGTCGGCGGAGAACTCCGTCATCGCGCCCTCGTAGCGGTAGGAGTCGCCGCTGGTGCTCCCGCCGCCGTTCGATCCGGTCGCCGTCCACGTGCCGTCGTCGTTCTCGACCGCCTCGTCGACCGGCTCCACGAGGTTCGCGTTGTACTCGTCGCGCTCGTACAGCGGCTCGATCTCGCCGGTGGTCGTGAACTCGTAGTCGACCCCGTCGGAGTTGTCGGCGGCGATCGTGAGCTCGGTCCCGTCGGTCCCGAGGGACGGCTCGTCGTCGCTCGAGTCGTCGTCTCCGTCGGACTCGTCGGTGTCCACGTTCCGCGGGTCCTCGTCGTCCGGGGACGCGCACTCGTCGCCGACGCACACGTCGTCGAAGTTCGAGGGGTACTCGACGTTCCCGTCCCCGGTGATGGAGACGTTCTCCGCCGACCAGCCGTCGGCCGTGTCGCCCTTCCCGTTGATTGCCTCGGTGTCCGTCTCGTTACGGATCTTCACGTTTCGGATGGTACCGGTTCCGCCCTCCGCCCCGTCGTGGAGCTCGATCGGCCCGCCGGCGTCCTCGTACGAGTGGATAATCTCGCAGTCCTCGATGACCATGTCTTCACCGGGTTCTCGGATGCGGATGCCACGCATGTTGAGCGATGACGAGGGTCGCACCGGCGGTTTCCCGTCGTTCAAGATGAGGCAGTTACGCGCGGCGCTCTTGGACGACCCGAGGCGGATCCCCGTGATGTTGTTGTTGTGAAGGAAGCAGTTCTCCACGATAACCTGTCCCTTCCCCTCCTTCCCGGGCGAACTCGCGTAGATCCCGTTGTTGGAGTTGTTGGCGATGTAGCAGTTCCTGATTTCGACCACGCCGGCATGCCCACGGGGCACGTAGAACCCGCGGGCGTCGCCCTCCTCAACGTTCCCGTCCGGGAGATTGAGGTTATCCACCACGACGCGTCCCCCTTCTTCTGCCTCCAGGCGGAACCGGGTCTTCTCCGGTCCGGACTTGCCGCGAAGCGTAATGTTTCTGACCGCGACCACGCCGTCGGTCGCCTCGATGTCCTCCTGGTACGCCCCGACCTCGTTGGTGAGGACGACCTCGCCCTGCCCGACCACCGCAGCGTCGCTCCGGCTGCCGCCGAACCCGGAGCCGTGGTACTCGTACTCCCCCGCCGGAACGCGGACTTCGACGCCGCTCTCGAAGTACTCCTCAAGGTAATCGTCGATTACGTCTCCCTCCGAGAGTCCCTTCTCGCCGAGGTCGACCACGTCTTCGGCGCTCTGGGCCGCCGCTCCGCCGGTTAATCCCACCATACCGACCGCCGTTCCTACGATCCCGAGGTACGACCGTCGTCCGAAGCCGAGGCGATTCGTGTCGTCGTCGTCATGGCTGTTTGCCATACACGGGTAGGGAGGAATTACTACAAAGAGCGTTTTTGCGAGTTCGAATCATCCAACAATAACTTCGTCGTACTTGCGTGCCAGTAACTTGTGTGTTGCCTGTGGGTCACATTATTTCCACGAATTTACTTCGAGCGTAACGGTAAGATGCGCGTACTACGCTCGCGCGCATCCGCCGAGCGGGTAAGACGTACTTTCGATCGCGGTTCGGTCGGTATCGTCCGCTTACCGGGGGCCCCCGCACTCACGGCTCGACTCGGGACATACGCGGTCCCGACGGCCTCCGGGGGCGGTGCCGTCCGAACGCGGTCGTGTCGTCGCGAACGGCGCGCGCTCGCCCCGGTACGCGACCCATAACAAACCGAACACGCCGGGGACCCGTCGACCGAATGACCTGCGCCAGCACGCGCGCCCCCGCCTCGTCGCGACGCGACGCGGGTGGGGCGTAACCATGTCGCTCTCCGACCGGATCACCACGGGCGTGAAGGCCACGCTGGGGGCGAACGTCGTCGACGCCGTCGCGAACGGGCTGTTGATGCTCGTGCTCACCCGGTACCTGCTGTCGCCTACCGAGTTCGGGCTGCTCCACTACGCGCTGTCCATCATCGGCGTCGTCGCGATCCTCGGCACGATCGGGCTTCCCTCCTCCGCCGCTCGCTACGTCACCGAACTGTCCGAGACCGACCCCGACCAGGTTCGGTACGTGGTGCGGTTCGGCCTCGTCGCGATACTCGGGCTCTCGATAGCCGTGGGCGCGGGCCTCGCGCTCGCGAGCCCCCTCATCGGGAGGGCGACGGACGAACCGGGGCTGGTGCCGCTTCTCGTTCTCGGCCTGGGATACGTCCTCGGGAACTCGCTTCACAAGACGTTCAGCAAGCTGTTTCAGGCGATCAACCGCGTCGACTGGAGCGGTCGTCTCAAGGCCCTCTCCGGTGTCTCTCGACTCGCCGGTGCCGTCCTCCTCGTCCTCGCCGGATTCGGCGCCGCCGGCGCCCTCGCCGGTTACCTCGTCGGGTTCGCCGTCGCGAGCGCCGTCGGCGCCGTCGCGTTCTACCGGATCTCGTATACGACGCTTCCGCCCGCCGGAGACGTCCAGGACGGTCTCAAACGCCGCATTCTGGAGTACAGCGTTCCGCTCACCGCGACCCGCGGAGCGAACGTGCTCGACAAGCGAATCGACACGGTGCTCGTCGGCGTGTTCCTCGGTCCCGTCGCCGTGGGGTACTACACGGTGGCGAGGCAGGTGTCCCAGTTCGCGGCGATCCCCGCGACGTCGCTGGGGTACACGATCTCGCCGACCGTCGGCGAGCAGTACGCCGACGAGGACCTGGCCCGCGCGCGGCGGGTGTACGAGGCGTCGCTCCGGCACGTCCTCCTGTTGTACGTCCCGGCCGCGGTCGGGCTCGTGCTCGTCGCGGAGCCCACGGTGACCCACGTGTTCGGGCCGGACTACGCCGACGCGGCGCCGGTCCTGCAGATACTTGCCGGGTACCTGTTGGTGAACGCGATCAACAAGGTGACCAGCGACGGGCTCGACTACCTCGGACGCGCCCGGTCGCGGGCGATCGTGAAGTCGGTGACCGCCACCGCCAACTTCCTCTTGAACCTCGCGCTGATCCCCGCCCTCGGCGTCGTCGGCGCCGCCGTCGCGACGGTGATCACGTACACCGTCTACACGGTCACGAACGTCTACATCATCCACGACGAGCTCGATTTGAACCTCCCCGCTATCGCTCGCCTCCTGGGCGGCGTCGCCGCCGTCGCCGCGGTCATGGGCGGGGTCGTTCGCCTGCTGGTTCCGCAGGTGACGGGGATCCCGACGTTGCTCGTCGTCGTCGGCGCCGGGGTCGCCGTGTGGGCGGTGCTCTCGACGCTCGGCGGACTGCTCGACGTCGCGCGGATCCGCCGCGTGCTCACCTGACCGGCGGCCGCCGCCCGCTCCGGTCCGTCTCCGTCACCCGCCGGTCCGCGGACCGCCCCTCGTCGGAGGCCGGACCGCGGACGCGTCTCTTCGCGTCGAGTCCCGCCTCTTCGCGTCGAGTCCCGCCTCTTCGTCCCGAGTCGTGTCAGTTCGATCAAACTTCGAGTGTGACGTGCCGCGGACGGATCTGCAGGTTTCATAACCCCGTACTTCCGAAGGGCTCACACACGGCGACACACAGACGAGATCATGTCAACAAATTCTAACCATCCGCAAGCGAAGTCGATCGACGAACCCGCCGTTTTCGAGTACGATGACGACACGGAGATCGGCGTCGCCGTCGTCGAGGCGGTGGCGACCGTCGCCGGCGTCGATCCGATCGACCTCGTTCCGCGCGTCCACGACGTCGTCGACCCGGACGCGCTCGACCGGTGCGTTCGGAGCGCTCCGCCGGACGCGTCCGTCTCGGTTCCGTTCGGCGACTACCGGGTCACCGTCCGCGGTGCCGGCACGCTCACCGTCGCGGAGACGGTCTGACCCGGTCGATTCCGACGCTCGGGAGCGAGGGGCGGTCGACGCGGACGGTCACTCGAGATACCCCAGGTTCGACAGCCGGTCCTCGACCGCCGCGTCGTCGGTCGGCTCGCTGTCGCCCTCGTAGGGGGGCGGAGACGCGCGTTCGGTCTCCTCGACGACCGGCAGCGCGCTCCCGTCCATCCGGTCGCTGACGGGGACACCGAGCAACGAGAGCACGGTCGGCGTAACGTCGTACAGGTGTGCCCCCCGCAGGTCGCTCGCCGGAATCTCCCGTCCGTTCACGGCGACGATCCCGCAGAGCTTGTGGCTCCACGACTCCCGCGGCGAGCCGAACGGTTGGTCGCGGACGGTCGACGAGAGGTACACGTCGAAGTTCCGCGGAACGACGAGCACGTCCGGGGCCTCCTCGACGTACGGGCCGTCGTACACCTCCTCGCGGGCCAGCACGTCGTCGAACACGGCGTCGCCCGCGGGCGTGCGGAGGTCGCTGAGCTCGCCGATCAGGGACTCGCGGAGGCTCCGGTACTCGCTCGGGTCGACCGTTCCCTCGGGCTCGCGGCCGGCCAGGTTGATCCGGATTCCCAGCTCGATCCGATCGCGCATGTACGCGCGGGAGGCCGCGAAGTCGACGTGTTCAGACCCGGCGCGGACAAGGTCGCCGGGGACGAGCCGGACCACCGCGTCGTCGAGCCCGAGCGTCGCGAGCACCGTCCCGATCCGCTGGCTGGTGAGGCCGAGGCCCGCCATCGCCGCCAGCGCGCGCTCCGCGACGGCGACCGGTAGCGAGGCGTCGTCTCCCTGCTCTCCGCCGTCGTCGACGCCCCCCCGGAGCCGCTCTCGTGAGAGCTGCGACCACGACGGCTTCTCCGCGGCCGCCGACGTGACGACGTCCCCCCGGTCGCGCAGATACGCGTTCGGCCGGAATTCCACGTCGCCGATCGGTCCGATCCCGTGGTCGCTCACGAGGAGGGTGGCGTCGGGGTCGGCGACGGCCAGCGTCTCGGCGATCTCCTCGTCTATCGCCCGGAACACGCGTTCCACGGCCTCGTCGTCGTCCGGGAACTCGTGGAAGACCGTGTCGCTCTGCTGGAACTGGAGGAAGCCGAACGCGGGCCGCTCTCGGTCTAGGAGGTAGCGGAACGCTCGCCCCCGCATCCCGACGACCTCCTCGTAGCCGTCGACCCGCTGGTCGCGGGTCGCCCCCTCGACGAGCTGCTCGTTGTACAGCCGGTAGCCGCCGATCTCGTCTCGGACCTCCGAGAGGAGTCCCTCCGGGTGGCACGCGGGGTCGGCCGGCGCGGTGTAGCCGGGGATCAGCGCGCCGTCGAAGGCCGCCGGCGGGTGGGTGACCGGGACGTTGACGACGACGCTTCGGTGGCCGTGGTCCGAGAGGAGCTCCCACACCGCGTGCTCGCGCACGTCGGTCGCGTTCACCACGTCCCAGTCGTACCCCTCGAACCGGAGGAATCCGAACACGCCGTGTTTCCCCGGGTTCACCCCGGTGTAGATCGACGGCCACGCGCTCGGCGTCCACGGCGGGAGCTGTGACTCCAGGGGGCCGCTCGCGCCCGCTTCGACCAGCCGATGTATCGTCGGTGTCGTGTCCGGGGAGAGGCGCGAGAGCACGCCGTGACAGAGCGCGTCGACGCCGATGACCAGCACGTCGACTCCGGACCGCGATGGGTCGCCCATTGTGCGGGACCACCGACGATCCGGCCTTTGTTATGTCCGACCTGCCGGGCCGGCGAGCGCGGTCGGACCCCCCGTGACCGTTCGCCGGATCGGGGCGGTCGCTCCCGTAAGTCCGCCCATAACAAACCCGGCGCGTTCCCGAGCGCGAGCATGCCGAGCGACGACGACTACACGATCCGTCTCTACGAGCCCGCCGACAGGGAGGGGTTCCTGCGACTGTACGACGAGGTGTTCGGCGGCGGCACCGAGGCGTGGTTCCGCTGGAAGTACCCGGACAACCCCTACGTGGCGCACGTGCCGATGTTCGTCGCGGAGCGCGACGGCGAGATCGTCGGCGCGCGGCCGTACATGGCCTTCCGACTCCGGAACGGGGACCGGACGGCGCTGGGGCTCCAGACCGGCGACACGATGGTCCACCCGGACCACCAGCGCCGGGGGCTGTTCACTCGCATGACCCGGCAGTCCTTCGACTACTACGGCGACCTCGACGGGGACGTGCTCACGTTCAGCATCCCGAACGCGCTCTCCCGGCCGGGCTACCTGAAGCTCGGCTGCCGTGAGGTGGGACAGCTCGCGACGGCGTACCGGATTCAGGACCCGGGCGCGCTCGCCTCGGGCGCGGTCGCGCGAGCGGGCGGCGCCGCCGCTCCCCTCATTCGACTCGGGCAGGGGTTGTGGAGCCGGCGGTCGCCGACACCCGACGACGTGACGGTGGTGCACCACGACGCCGTGCCGGCCGGGACGCTGTCGGCGCTGTACGAGGAGCGTCCGCCCGACGGCGTCCACGCACTCCGCGACGAGCGGTTCTACGACTGGCGGTTCGACAGGCCCGACTGGGACTACGAGACCTACGTCGCCCGGACGACCGACCGCGCGGAGCCGATCGCGGCCGTCGTGGTCGGGCGCAGCGACGACGGCGACAGCGACACCGCGGCGCTGACGGACGTCCTCCCGCTCGCGGCGGGATCGGCCCGTCACCGCGGGCTCGCGGCGATCCTCCCCCGCGTCGCGTCCGACCACGCCGACGCCGACGTGGTGGTCGCGGACCGGTCGACCCTCCCCGACGACCTCGCGAGGGCTCACGGATTCCTCGCCGACGACCGGCTCCCGCTGTCGGCGGCGACGACGCCGACGATCCTCATCTCTCGGCTGTTCGACGGGACGGACGACCCGCCGTGGGAGCTCCACGGCGCGAGGCTGGACGCGCTCGACGACTGGACGCTCACGCTCGCCGAGCGGAACACGTTCTAGCCGCGCCGGGCGACCGACCGCCGCCTCAGGCGATTGGACCCTCGGCTACGGCGGACGGGTCGACCCTCCGACGCCGAGCGGTCTCCGTCGATCGAGTCGTCACCGATCGTCGTCGGCCGAGGTCGCATCCGCCGCCGTCGAGGTCGCGTCCGCCGCCGTCGAGGTCGCGTCCGCCGACGCCGAGGACGCCTTCGATTGCGAGGAGGGCGCGTCAGTCTGCGAGGAGAGTGCGTCCGTCGACTGCGGAGCGGGACGGCCGGCGTCCGCCGTCACGCGCCTCGCCACGTCGGCCATCGTCTCCACGCGGAGCCCTCCCTCGGACCGCCGCCGGTCGATGTGCTCCAGGATCGCCCGAAGCCGGGCCACGTCGCCGTCCGTCACGAGGTTGTTCGGGTGGTACCACAGGTGGAACACGCGGTCTCTCCGCGCCGCCGCGTCGATCCCCCGTCGCGCGGCGGCGACGACCGGGTCTCGCCCCGCCAGCTCGAACGCTCGACGCGCGGGCCCCTCGAAGCTGAAGAGGTACATCGAGGCCGGAACGTCGACGAGGCCGTACTCGTCGACGCGCGGCTCGACGAGCGGCGGCGTCGACCCCACGAGGTAGCCGATCTTCCTGATCGCCGAGGGGCCGAACGCCTCGGCGGTCGGGCTCGTTCCGCGGTAACAGGTGAACCCGCACTGCGCGATCACGTCCCGGTGGCCGACGCTGTTGCGGGGGAACACGACAGACGTCATCTCCGGCTGGATCGACGCTGCCGCGGCCGCCTCGAGCGACGCGACCAGCTCTGCGCGCGCGATCTCCGGGGTCGTTCGCGGGTCACCGAACTCGACGTGCGAGAAGGTGTGACAGCCGATCTCGTGGTCGGCGTCCGCGTCGGCGATCGCGGCCACGAGGTTCGGCGCGAACCGAAGCTCACGGCGGTCGCTCCACGCCCGACGCTCGCGCGCGAACCATTCCTCGGGGGTCGGGTGCGAGTTGTGACGACCGTCGCAGTCGTGCAGGAACAGGTGGCCGACCACGGCCCAGGTCGCGGGCACGTCGTACTCGTCGAGCAGGTCGAGCGAGTCTCGCCAGCCGTTGCGACCGGCCTCGACCCGGTCCGCCGGCGGGGAGGGAAGGTCGTGGTGTCCCCACCCAAGCTCGGCGTCGAGCGACAGGACTACGCTACCCAACGTGCCTCACCTCCCCGGTCGAGCGGTGGCGCGGTAGGCGCCCTCGATCGTCTCATGTCTGACGCTCTGCGATTCGAGATATTGTTATAGCTCATCAAACGCGGGTAATCCGATCATGTCGGCCGCCCAACCCGATAGCGGCGAGCTAACGAAACCCCGGCGACCCACTTTTCGCGCATGCCATCTCCGACCGCGTTCCTCCGGCGCTTGCGAGGAAAGTCGCCGCGCGAGCTGCTGCGGCTGGCGCCACGCTACGCGACGACGAGGCTCTCG
This sequence comes from Halorubrum sp. AD140, assembly GCF_034497445.1. Classification (NCBI taxonomy): domain Archaea; kingdom Methanobacteriati; phylum Methanobacteriota; class Halobacteria; order Halobacteriales; family Haloferacaceae; genus Halorubrum; species Halorubrum sp. AD140. Next base: position 40,048 of record NZ_JAXRUU010000005.1, on the reverse strand, counting down.
CTCGCGGCGACCCGGTCGCGGTACTGGCTTCGCATCCACGCGACGCGGTCCGCCAGGGACGACCGTCGACGGGCCGCCCTCGAGCGGCTGCGAGGCGGCGGCTCGATCCTGTTCCTCTGTCACGGGAACATCTGCCGGAGCCCGTTCGCGGAGCGGTACGCCCGCGCGCGCCTCGCGGCCCGCGAGATCGAGCCGCTCGACGTCGACTCCGCGGGTACGGTGCAGCTGAACGACCCGCGGTCCCCGGGCACCGCCCGGCGGGTCGCGCGGCGCTATGGCGTCGACCTCGACGACCACCGGTCGGTCCGGGCGACGGCTGAGCAGATCGACGGGGCCGCGCTCGTGGTAGCGATGGATTACCAGAACTACCACACGGTCGCCGAGCGGCACCCGTGGGCGACGGACCGGACGTATCTGCTCGGGCTGTTCGCGCCGATGCGAGTCCCGGAGATACGCGATCCCCACGGGTACGGCGAGGAGACGTTCGGCGACGTGTACGGGCGTATCGCGGCCTGTGTGGACGAACTTCTCGACGAGTACGAGCGCGTTTACGAGGCGTCCGGCGGCGTCGACGACGGGTACGGTTACCGTACCGCGTCCGCGACGAATCGCGACCCTGACGCACCGCCGGGGGTAGTACGCTCGGGTTTACAAAGCGGTTCTCGCCACACGAGTAGGTAAATGAGACTTGAGCACCTGTCTCTCGCGGAATGGGCCGATGCGCTCCCGGAGAAGGGCATCGGCGTGTTTCACACTCCTGAGGCGCTGTCGGTCCTCGACGACTACACCGAGAGCGACCTGGTCCTGATCGGCGGGTTCAAGGGAGACAGGCCGGTGGCGCTCCTGCCGCTTTTCGTCCGCTCGCTCCCGATCGGCAAGCTCGTCACCTCCCCCCCGCCGGGGAAGAACGTCCCGCGACTCGGTCCGGTGATGATGCCCGCGAGTCCGAAAAAACGGAAGCGGGAGCGGTTGAACAGGAAGTTCACCGAGGCCGTCGTCGAGGAGTTCGGACTCGACGACCCGCTGACGCTGTTCCAGATGACCTGCCGCCCCGAGTTCGGCGACCCCCGTCCGTACGCGTGGACGGACATGAACGTCGACACCAGCTTCACATACTGGCTCGACCTCGCCGAGACGACCCCGGAGGACCTGCTCGCGGACGCGAGCAAGAGCCTCCGACGGGAGGTCAGCGACGGGAACGAGCTCGACGTCGTCGTGAACAGGGAGGGGATCGGGTCCGCGTTCCGGGTGTTCAAGGCGACGCGAGACCGCTACGAAGAACAGGGGATCTCGTTCCCGATGCGGTGGCCATACGTGCGTGACCTCTTTCGCGCGCTCGGTGACCGGGCCCGCGTGTACGTGGTCCGGTCCACCGCGGGCGAGTTTCTCACCGGGATCACGGCGTTGTACTCGCCCTCCGAGGCGTACTTCTGGCAGGGCGGGGGCCAGACCGTTTACGACGGCGTCGCGGTCAACAGCCTCCTCCACTGGCGGATCCTCGAAGACATTCGGGCGGACCCGCCGGCGGACACGGTGCACCGGTACGACCTGTACGGGGCGAACACTCCGCGTCTCTGTCAGTACAAGAGCAAGTTCGGCGGCGAGCTCGTCCCGTACTACCGCGTCACCACGGGCGGGCTCCGGATGGCGATCGCCGAGTGGGCCTACGAGTTCGTCGCGTAGCTGTCAGGCGTCGACTATCGGAGAGAGCACCGCTTTGGCGAGCTCCAGCGCGTTCGGAAGGGGGTCGGTCGCGGAGAGGTTCGAGGACGTCTCCGCGGAGAGCAGGTCGCGAACCACGTCGGGCGCGAGCTGCGGTCGATGGAACGCGGACTGGATGTCCCCGGAGAGCGGCCAGTGGTACCGCTGCGTGGAGAACGAGAACTCCGGGTGCTCCCCGGTGTCGAGGTAGCGCAACAGCGCGGCCGGGAAGTCACACCCCGACGCGATACCGAGGTCGAGCGACCCCCACAGCTTTGGGTTGATCTCGATGAGCTTCGGCGTCTCGTCCCGGTCGCGCTTGAACTCGACCATCACCGGTCCGTTCCACTCGAGGTCGTCGAGCAGCGTCGTTCCGAGGTCGGCGAGCTGTTCGTCCACTCTCGAGACGGCGCACGCGCTGACGCCGCCAGAGGGGGGGTACTCTCGGACCCGACGGTGGGAGTACCCGCCGACGCACCCGCCGTCGAGGTACAGCGCGAAGAACCCGCACCCGTCGCCGTGAAGCCGGGCCTGCAACAGCGGGTCCCGGCCGTGTCGCCGCCGGTAGTCGTCCGCCGCGGCCCGCGCGCCCGCGCCCGATTCGACGTACTCGACGTACCGCGGCGCCACCTCGGTCGGCGCCTTGACCACGGCCGGAAAGCCGACGCGATCGACCTGCTCCTCGGTCGTCGACGGCGTCAGCTGGAGCGTCTCCGGGACGGGAACGCCGAGCCGCTTCCCGAGGGCGTAGGTCGCCAGCTTCTGTTGGGCCACCCGCATCGACTCGCCATCGGGCAACACGACGTCGACGCGGTCGCTCAGGTCAGCTCTGTGCTCTGCGAGCGCGTTCGTCGTCCAGCCACCGACCGGAAGCAGGCAGTCGTAGTCGAAGCGCTCGATGACGACGTTGAGCGCCAGAACGAACGTCTCCGGGCCTCGGCGACCGACCCGGTGCTGCCTGTCGGCGTACCGCGAGATGCCCGCCATGGAAGGACGGTGCGCCGCCACGACGCCCGTCCGCCTCGAGACCGGGGCGATGGAGCGGACGACCGCCAGGGACTTTTTCATCATCCCGTCGGTGACAAGCACGTCCATGCAGGCCGTTCCAAATGGTGGGAGGTAAGTAGCCGCTTCATATGGCGGGACGTCGAGGAGTAAGGCCGTCGACTCCCGGCGTGGGCCGCTCCCGCGTACGAACGACGGAGCGAGACGGTCGCAGACCGCCCCTCTCGGGCACTGGGGAGGGTGGCCGTCCCCGGCCGGCCGTCGCGCGTGGTTGTCGGCGGGAGGTCCCCGGTAACGCGGACATTACAATGCGTGCACTCGGGATGGGTCGCGTCATGGACGAGTTTCAGACGCGGACGACCGGGGACCGCCGGGACCGGAACCGGCTGGCGGCGCGGGACGACCTCGGGGAGTCCCTCTCCGGCGATCGAACGTACCTCGTCACCGGCGGCGCGGGGTTCATCGGCAGCCACCTGGCTGCGCGCCTCGCGGTCGACGGCGACGTGCGAGTCCTCGACGACCTCTCGACCGGCAGCCGGCACGCGGTTCCCGAGACGGCCACGCTGATCGAGGACGACGTCACGGATCGCGAGGCCGTCGCGCGGGCGGCCGAGGGCGTCGACGTGATATTCCACCTCGCGGCGGTCGTCAGCGTCGAGGAGTCGGTGGCGAATCCGTTCGAGACGAACCGGACGAACGTCGACGGGACGCTCGCCGTCCTCGACGCGGCTCGGGAGGTCGGAGCGCGCGTCGTGCTCGCGTCGAGCGCCGCCGTCTACGGTCACCCGGAGTCGCTCCCGGTCACCGTCGACGAGCCCCAGGACCCGCAGTCGCCGTACGGGGCGTCGAAGGCGGCCGCCGACGCCTACGCCCGCGCCTACGAGGCGTCCTACGACGTGCCGGTCGTCGCGCTCCGGTACTTCAACGTGTACGGTCGGGGGCAGCGCGGCCCGTACAGCGGCGTCATCGACGCGTTCCTCGAGCGAGCGCTCGACGGGGAGCCGCTCGTCGTCCACGGCGACGGCGAGCAGACGCGCGACTTCGTCCACGTCTCGGACGTCGTCCGGGCGAACGTCGCGGCCGCGACGACCGACGACACCGGGACCGCCTACAACGTCGGGACGGGCCGGAGCGTCACGATCAACGAACTGGGGTCGCTCGTCCGGACGCTGGTCGAGACCGACGTCGACGTCCGACACGACCCCCCGCGTCCCGGCGACGTCCGCCACAGCCGGGCGGCGACGACGCGGACCGAGGACCGGCTGGAATTCCGCGCGCGGGTCGGCCTCGAAGAGGGGCTCGCCGACCTGATCTCGGCGCGCGCCGGACGCGCCGACGGGCAGCTCGACTCTCCGCGGTAACGCGGTCGCTTCGTCCGAGCCGACCGGTTCGACGAGAAGGGGCCGGCCGGTTCGACGAGACGGAGTCGGACGGTCGGCGTCCGCGGTCAGTCGTCTTCGAGGTAGGCGACGTCGGGGTGGTCACGGAGCCGCTCCGGGAGCCGTCCGGTCCGCTCGAGGTGCCGCGCTGCGGCGTCGCGGACGTCGGCCCACTGCGAGTGCCGCCTGAGCACGATCACGGGGAGCTCGTCGACGCCGAGCAGCTTCGCCATCGCCAGTCGATTCCGGCCGTCGGAGTACAACAGGTCGCCGTCGCGGCCGACGTCGACGGCGACCTCGTCGTTGAGGATTCGGGTGGCGAGCGTGGCCCGCTCGCGGAACACCGGATCGTCTCGATCGGACGCGGCGAGCTCCCGCTGCGTGAGGAACCCGTGCTCGCGGAGCGACTCGTAGAGCTCGTCGAGGCGTCGACACCGCTGCACGAGGTCGCTTCGGGACGCACACCCCCACGGGCGGTGACCCTGCCGGATCTCCGCGGTGACGCGCTCGAAAAACGCGGTCCGGTCCCACGGGACCCCGTCGCGAAAGTGGGCCTCGAACGACCGGTAGAGGTCGGTGTCGACGAATCGGTCGTCTCGAAGGTCCCACTCGCCGTCCTCGACGGCGCCGGCGCGGCGAAAGCGAGAGCGTGAGGGCGGCGTCGCCAGGCGCGTGATGCGGTCGGGATCGACGCGGAGGATTCGGTAGGGCTCGATCGGGGCCGCGTGCGCTCGTCGGTGGGTGAGCTGGACGGCTCGGACGTAGGCCCGCACGTACGCGCTGCGACAGCGCAACAGCGGTCGCTCCAGCCAGGGGGCCGCGTCGAGTACGCGTCGACCGATCCCTCGGACGACCCCGTCGATCGCGGCGCCGGCCCCGTCGTCGGAGCGGTCTCTGCCGTCCACGTTTCGAGTGAGTGCCACGTCGCCGTCACCGTAGGTGCGTCCCCCTTTGCGGTCCCCGTTCCGCCGCTCGGACCGCTCCGCGGCGGGGGTCTCGCGGACGTCGTGGTCGGGCGAAGCTCCTCCCATCTGCTTAGCTCATTCCGAGTATCTCGCGGGCCTCGTCCGGCGTCGCGAGGTCACGGTCGAGCCGATCCACGATCGCCGCCGAACGCTCCACGAGCTGGGCGTTGCTCTCGGCCAGCTCGCCCTGTCGGAGGTAGAGGTTGTCCTCCATGCCGACGCGGACGTGTCCACCGAGGATCGGCGCCATCGTGGTCAGCGGCAGCTGGTGACGGCCGGTCGCCAGGAGGTTGAACTCGCTGTTCTCGGGGAGGTTCGAGACGAGGTTCATCACGTTCTCTGGTGAGGGTATCGAGAACGTCCCGCTCCCGAAGATGAGGTTGATGTAGTACGGCTCCTCTAAGAGGCCGGTGTCGATCAGGCGGTACACCTCGTTGAGGTGGCCGTTGTTGAACACCTCCAGTTCGGGTTTGATGCCCTTCTCTCTCATCTCGCGGGCGAGTCGCTCGATGTTGTGGCGGTTGTGTTCGGTGATGATGTGTTTGCCGCGGTTGAACGGTCCCATGTCGAGCGACGCCATCTCGGGAGAGGGGTCCGTTCGGATCCCCTGGACTCGGGAGTCGAACTCGGACTGCCCGCCCGTGGTGTTCTGGATGATGATGTCGTCACAGCGGTCCCGTATCGCGTCGTTGACCGCCTGCAGCCGCCCGGCGTCGTTTTCGCCGTGCTCGTCCCGCCCGTGGACGTGACAGATCGCGGCTCCGAGCTCCTCGCACGCCGCGACGTGTTCCGCGATCTCCTCGGGCTGCTCGGGGAGATTCGGATTCGCGTCCTTTCCGTGAACTCCGCCGGTGGTCGCGACGGTGAGGATGATCTTGTCGCCGTTGAGGTAGTCCGTGTAGGTCATTGGTCGGTCCCCGGCGGCGCCGGAGTCGTTCGGGGGGAGCCGGTCCGGCGATTTTGTATTGCCCCGTTTACCGACGATAGCTCACGGCTACGCGGGTCAGTCATCGTCGGCCCGTGGCGGCTCCGCGGCCGTGCGGAACACCTCACAGTCGTCCTCGTGACTGAACCGAAAGCGGTCGTTACAGACGTCCGCTTGCATCGGGGAGACGAACTCTTCCATCACCGTGCAGTACGGTCGATCGTGGTCGAACTGGTGGGTCTCGTCCTCAGAGCGGTAGTCGAGGTATGGACACGTCATCGTCGACGGTGACACTCGGTATGGTGACTTTGTAACCCGAACACTACCGAGAGACGGTCGAACCCCAATCGGCTTCACACCGTCTAACGGGGACGATCACCGTCGAATCGCGTGGCCGTCGCTCCGGACCGTCGTACCGTGTCGCTACTAATGCCAGAGAGCGGGGAACTCACCGCCAATGACCGACGCGTGTCCGACTGGCGCGACCGCCGACCGCGACCGGGCGGCCGGCGACCGGACCGGCCGACGACCGAATCGGCCGCCCGCGGGAGGAACGGCCGCGACGACCGCGACGGGTGCCGTCGGAGGGAGAGTGAGATGACGCGGACGGACGAGGGGACCGACCGGCCGGCACCGTCGGTCTCGTTCGGGACGAGCGGCGTCAGGGGCCGGGTCGGCGGGACGCTCACCGCCGACACCGCGCTCTCGATCGGTCGCGCGGTCGCGACCCTGGGTGCCGACCGGGTCGTCGTCGGGCGAGACGTCAGGGAGAGCGGCCGCTTTCTCCTCGACGCGGTCTGTGCGGGACTCACGGAATGCGGCGCCGACGTCGTCGACGTCGGGGTCGTCCCGACCCCCACCGTCGCCCGCGCCGTCGTCGGAGCGGGCGCCGACGCGGGCGTCGTCGTGACCGCGTCGCACAACCCGCCCCCCGACAACGGGCTCAAACTCTGGACCGACGACGGGCGGGCGTTCGGTGCGGACCGTCGCTCCCGCGTCGAGGAGCTGATCGCGTCGGGCTCGTACGAGTTCGCCGACTGGGACGGGCTCGGCCGACGGACTCGACGGAGCGACGCGGCCGCGCGCCACGAGGAGCAGCTGCTGGCGAGCACGGCGCTCGAACGCGACGCCGGGGGAACGGCGGTTGTCGTCGACGTCGGAAACGGCACGGGACGGGTCACCGCCGACGCGCTCGCATCCGCCGGCTGCGACGTGGAGACGCTGAACGCACAGCGAGACGGCCGCTTCCCCGGGCGGCCGAGCGAGCCGACTCCCGACTCGTGTTCGACTCTGTCCGCGACCGTCGCGAACACGGACGCCGACCTGGGGATCGCGCACGACGGCGACGCCGACCGGACCGTCGCCGTCGACGAGCGGGGACGCGTCGTGCGGGGTGACGCGCTGCTCGCGCTGTTCGCCCGCCGAGCCGCCGCGGCGGGAGACGTCGTCACCGCGCCGCTGAACACGAGCCTCGCCGTCGACGAGGCGCTCGACGAAGTCGGCGTCGAACTGGTCCGGACGCCGGTCGGCGACGCCCACGTCGCGGAGCGCGCCGCGGAGCTGGGCGCCGCGTTCGGCGGCGAACCGAGCGGCGCGTGGATCTGGCCGGGGGAGATCCCGTGTCCCGACGGGCCGCTGGCCGCGTGTACGCTCGTGGAGCTCGTCGCGACGAGCGGACCGCTCTCCACGCTCGTCGACGACCTTCCGGAGCACCCGATACGCCGTGACGCCGTTCCCAGTGACGACCTGGAGCGCGTCGTCGCCGACGTGGAACGGCGACTCACGCGGCGATATGACTCGGTGACCACCTTCGACGGCGTCCGCGTCGAGACCGACGACGGGTGGTTCCTCGTCCGCGCGAGCGGGACGCAACCGCTCGTTCGGCTCACCGCGGAAGCGCGTCAGGCACAGCGGGCGGACGACCTGCTCGAAACCGCACGCCAGACGGTCGAAACCGCCGTCACAACCCTCGGCGATACCTGAGCGACTGAGGCTCGGGGTCGCAGTTCTTCTTTGCCCCGTCCTCGGCCGCGGAGGGCGCCACCGTCACTCCTCGTTCGCCGTGAGGTACGCTCTGGCCCGTTCGTCCGGTACCTGCTCGAACGACTCGTAAAACTGTCCGACGGCACTGAAATACGGCGGCGTCACGACGCAGATAACCCGGTCGGCCTCGGCCGAGAGGCGCTCGACCGTGTCGGGCGGGGAAACGGGAGTCGCCACCACCACGCGATCGGCGCCTGCGTTTCTGATCGCTCTCACGCACGCGATCGCGGTCGCGCCGGTCGCGGTCCCGTCGTCGACGACGACGACTCGCTTTCCGCGTAGCTCGAGCGGGGGGCGGTCGCGTCGATACCGTTCGACCGCCGCTCGCGCCGCCTCGCGCTGGCGGTCGATCTGGTCGGCGACGTACGCGTCCGCGACCCCGAACTCGTCGATCGCCGGTTCGTTCAGCCAGACGGTGCCGTCGCTGGCGACGGCGCCGATCGCGAACTCGCGATTCCCCGGCGCTCCGATCTTGCGGGCCGACACGACGTCGAGCGGGACGCCGAGGCGGTCCGCCACGACCCGCCCGACCGGAAGCCCGCCGCGCGGAATCGCGAGGACGATGTCGGCCTCGACGTCGCGGTCCTCGACGGCGTCAGCCAGCCGCCGACCGGCGTCGGTTCGATCTGTAAACATGGTTTGGTGTCCGTTCGTCCGTCCTTCGACACTACGGATGAACGGTCACGTCCACGGCGTCGATCGGTAATGTATGTGGGATATTACTAATGAGGTTTTGCCCGACTGACCACTATGGATTTCGTACCGAAAGCGGCAGAAAAAACGTGTTTCGGGCTACTCGGGGTTTCTCTGGTGCTGCTCACGGTGGGTATCGGCTACTTGGTCGTCTTCGGGACGACGCTGGCCGACTTTCTCGTCATCGTCGCCGGACTGTTCTTCGGCTGGCTGGCGTTCATCTACTGTTTCGCTCACCTCTCTGGGTGGCGTGAGTGAGCGGCGCGGGGCCCCCGACGCAACCGATCGCGGTCGCGTCACACCCGATACGTCTGTCCGTTGCGGCTGACGAGGTCCCTCGACTTGAGCTGTCGTAAGACGGGATAGACGGTGAGTTTCTGCATCTGCAACGCCGCGGAGAGCTCCGCGGGAGTCGCCGGACCGACCGCGTACAGGTACAGATACAGGAGTTTCGCGACGTGCGAATCGAGCTGCTCGGGGAGCGGAGCGAGTGTCGTCTCCGCCGGGGAGTTCCGCTCGGCGACGCTGTCTCGTGCGCGCATGTACGTTCGACCGACCCTGCTTGCCACGCTCGGTAAGTTATTGTGACCATTGGTTCCGATAACCCGGTCCTACGCGGGGACGGCGGCGACATCCGACGGCGCCAACGAGCCCGCCGGTGGCCGGATAGAACGCGGACCCGCTCGGTACTCGATCCGAGACGGGGCCTGCGGCGAGAACTCGCCGCCGAACGTGTCCCAGCAGTCCCCGCGGTCTTCACCAGTCGACTCCGCAGCGCGCACGCGGAAGGCGACGCTACGAACCGCGCGAATAATGGCGACGCTACGAACCGCACGAATAATGGCTACGTACCCACGAACCGCACGAATAATGGCTACGTACCACCCTCGCCGTGCGGGCGCGCAAGCTAAGTACGTCGGGCGGTAGGAGCACACTACTGGTCCCATACGGGACCTGCCCCACTCGTGTCCCGCTCCACGTCGCAGATCGACTCACGACTCACGACGGCGATCGAGGACGATCCGCGCGTTCTCGACGACGCGATCCGACGGTTCGACGCGGGCGGCCCGCCCGTCGTGCTGGTCGGCGTCGTCCACGATCACCCGGCGAGCGTCTTCCGGGTCGCCTCGGTCGTCGACGCCGTCGAGCCCGAGACGATCGCGATCGAGGTCCCGTCGCTCCTGGTTCCCGCCTACGCCAGCGACCGCGACGGGGCCGGCGGAGAGGTCACGGCGGCCATCGCGGCGAACCCCTCGATCCCGGTCGCCGGGATCGACATCCCCGGTCGCAGGACTCTCCGATCGGTCCTCGCTGAGCTGCGGACCAGCCGGGCCCCGCCTCGGACCGCTCTGCGGACGCTCCGGTCGACGGCCGAGATCGCGGCTCGCACCGTCGCCGCCAGGCTCTCGCGACTGGGCGTTCCGGGGGTCCCCACGGTCGAGCAGCTGGAACTCACTCAGGAGTACGATATCTCTGCGGCGGCGTCGCCTGCGAGGCAGGCCGACCACGAGCGGGCCCACCTCCGCCGCGGCATGGCGCTGGTGGACTCGCTCACACCGCCGCCGGAGACCGCACTGCTCGACGCCATCAGGGAGCGACAGATGGCCGACCGACTCGCGGCGCTTCGACGGGCGGGACCAGTCGTCTGCGTCGTCGGCTTCAGTCACCTCGACGGCGTCGCAGCGCGGCTCAAAAAAGGGTCGTGAGGCGTCGTCAGTCCTTGAGCATGACCGCGTCGTCGGTGAACTCACCAACCTCCGAGTTCTCGAGTTCGTAGACGTCGTCGTTTCCCCCGGTCCAGCCCAGGCGCTGTCGAACGCTCTCGGAGAGACTGGATGTCGGCCGCACGTTGGCCCTGGACCCCTCGACCGACTCGATCTCGCCGACGTCGTCGCCGTCCATCGTGCGAACTGTCATCCCCTCGTCTTCGGGTTTAAACGCTCTTGTCATAGTGTCTCGCGGATGCAAGCAGCGCCGCGCATCCACACCGGTGGTCCGCCTCGGGGTCCGATTGTAATTTAGATACTATCTACCGTTCAGCCGCCGTTACCGTTCCCGCCGGCTCTCGGCGTTCTCGCCGCCCCAACAGCCACTGACCTGCTCCAAGCACCTGACTGTCCCCGGTACGAGACTCCTAGTCTACTCTCCGTGAACCTTACTTCGAGCGGGGTGAACGAGACCCAGAACGTATCGCGCTCACGCGGTCGCGTTTCAAGCGGTAGTGGGCGTTCGCGACGCGGCCTCGCTCTACACCGAGCCCCGGTCTCGCCTCCCAGCGGCTCGAACTGCCGGGACACAATTTAGTATAGCGTATATTAGTTTATCCCTTCTCTCATTCACGTACACCCCCTCTCCTCAGTCCTGTCGACAGCTGGAGGGAGCGGCGCTGTGCGGTTCTCGACCGCGAACTGCCGATCGACCGGCTTTTTTCTCGTCGGTTCGTCGTTCGAGGCATGACCGACGAGTTCGACCCCGAGAAGTTCGAGGACAAGTACGTCCACTACTTCCAGGAGCTCCAGCGGGCGTACAAGAACGCGTTCAACCACATGAACGAGCGCCACGACTCCCAGCTGATCCACGGGATCGACCAGACGATACTCAACGAGTCCGAGCCGTTCTACGAGGACGGCGAGTTCCGCGTCGAGCTCCCCGAGAACCCGCGCGAGCGGCTACAGGGCGTCCTCGTCGACGACGAGACGTTCGAGGAGACGTTAGCGGAGTACGTCGAGCGGATCGAGGCCGAACTCCATCGCACCCTCGGGGTCGCCCGCCCGGAGTGAGGGCGAGGGCCTCGCTGACGGTCGATTCCGCGGTTCGAGTCCAGTCGAACCAAAGGCATAAGCCGGCCGACCGCCAATCTGCGGACATGAGCACGGACACAGCCGACGGGGACAACGAACTCCGCGAGCGGATCACGAACTTCCTGCGGCGCAACTTCCCGCAGATCCAGATGCACGGCGGGAGCGCCGCCATCAGCCACCTCGATCGCGAGAACGGCGAGGTGACCGTCCAGCTCGGCGGCGCCTGCTCCGGCTGCGGCATCTCGCCGATGACGATCCAGGCGATCAAGTCCCGGATGGTCAAGGAGATCCCCGAGATCGAGACGGTCCACGCCGACACCGGCATGGGCGCCGGCGCCGACGGCGACCTCGGCGGTACGGGCGGCGGCATGTCTCCCTCCTTCCCCGGCGAGACGACCGACGACGGCGACGACGAAGGCCCCCAGGCCCCGTTCTGATCCGGCGCTCCGTTCTCTCCGTTTTCCGCGTTCCGTTCCTCTAGCGGCTCGTTCGTCCCTCTCGTGGCGGTTCCGTCGAATCGATCTGCGACGCTGCGGTACGCGAGTATATCAGATACCGCTATATCAATTCTCCCTACCGGCCGTCAGCGTCGTCGACTGAAGGCTTTTTCTCCCCGGCGGCCGTGGACGGTTCCTATGTACCACCGGGAAGTCGAGACGACGGCGGAGTACGTCGCCCGATTCGAGACCGGCGCCGACTGGCGCGAAGAGATCGAGGACCTCGCCCGCGCGGAGGACGTGGAGGCGGGCTGGTTCACGGCGCTCGGGGCCGTTCAGGACGCGGACGTGTGGTTCTACGACCAGGACGACACCGAGTACCGGTCGGTGACGTTCGACGAGCCGCTGGAGGTCGCCGCCTGCGTGGGGAACGTCTCGCTGCTCGACGGGGACGTGTTCGCGCACACCCACGCCGTGCTCTCGCGGCCGAGCGGGCAGGCCCTCGCGGGGCACCTCGACTCCGGCACCGTCTGGGCGGGCGAGTGTCACCTCCGCGCCTTCGACGAGCCCCTGGAGCGCGAACACGACCCGACGACCGACCTCGACCTGTGGCTGTGAGGCGAGTCCCGCGGCGATGAGACCCGACGACGAGCGCTACTTCGCCCGGATCGAAGAGCGGCTCGACGAGGCGCTCGAGCTCGCGGAGACCGCGAAGGGACAGGGCCACGACCCGGAGCCGGAGGTGGAGATCCCCGTCGCCCGCGACATGGCCGACCGGGTCGAGAACATCCTCGGCATCGACGGCGTCGCGGAGCGCGTCCGCGAGCTGGAAGGGGAGATGTCCCGCGAGGAGGCGGCCCTGGCGCTCGTCACCGACTTCGTCGAGGGGACCGTCGGCGACTACGACTCCCGCGCCGGGAAGGTCGAGGGCGCGGTCCGGACCGCGGTCGCCCTCCTCACCGAGGGGGTCGTTGCCGCGCCGATCGAGGGGATCGACCGGGTCGAGCTGTTAGAGAACGACGACGGCACCGAGTTCGTCAACGTCTACTACGCCGGCCCGATCCGGTCCGCGGGCGGGACCGCACAGGCGCTCTCCGTGCTCGTCGCCGACTACGCCCGGTCGCTGCTGGGCATCGACGAGTACAAGCCGCGCGACGTGGAGGTCGAGCGCTACGCCGAGGAGATCGCCCTCTACGACACGGAGACCGGGCTCCAGTACACGCCGAAGGACAAGGAGTCGAAGTTCATCGCGGAGCACATCCCCATCATGCTCGACGGGGAGGCGACGAGCGACGAGGAGGTCTCGGGGTTCCGCGACCTCGAACGGGTCGACACCAACTCGGCGCGCGGCGGGATGTGCCTCGTCGCGGCCGAGGGGATCGCCCTGAAGGCCCCGAAGATCCAGCGGTACACTCGCGACCTCGACGAGGTCGACTGGCCGTGGCTCCAGGACCTGATCGACGGGACGATCGGGAAGGACGGGGAGGCGACGAGCGGCGAGTCTGACGGCGGCGCCGGAGACTCGGACGGAGATTCAGGGGGCGACACCGAGGGCGACGCGATCGACGCCGAGAGCGACGAGGACGGCGACGAGTCGGGAGCAGACGGGCCCGTCGGCCCGCTCCGCGCGAAGCCCTCGCAGAAGTTCCTCCGAGACCTGATCGCGGGCCGCCCCGTCTTCACGCACCCGAGCGAGGCGGGCGGGTTCCGGCTGCGATACGGGCGCGCGCGCAACCACGGGTTCGCGACGGGCGGGGTCCACCCCGCGACGATGCACCTCGTCGACGACTTCCTCGCGGCCGGCACGCAGATCAAGACGGAGCGCCCGGGGAAGGCCCACGGGGTCGTCCCCGTCGACTCCATCGAGGGGCCGACGGTCCGGCTCGCGAACGGCGAGGTCCGACGCATCGACGACCCGGCGGAGGCGAAGGCGGTGCGCAACGGCGTCGAGAAGGTGCTCGATCTGGGGGAGTACCTCGTCAACTACGGCGAGTTCGTCGAGAACAACCACCCGCTCGCGCCCGCTTCCTACGCGTACGAGTGGTGGGTCAAGGAGTTCGCGGCCGCCGGCGCCGACGTGCAGGCGATGCGAGACGACCCGCACGTCGACCTGGAACGCCCAGCCGTCGACGAGGCGCTCGCGTGGGCGCGCGAGTACGACTGTCCGCTCCACCCCGAGTACACCTACCTCTGGCACGACGTGTCGGTCGCGGCGTTCGAGGCGCTCGCCGAGGCGGTCGCCGACGGCGACGTGGTCGAGGGCGTCCTCGCGATCGAGCGCACGGAGACGACGCGGTCGGCCCTGGAGGCGCTGCTGGTCGAGCACACCGCCACGCCGGACGCGCTCCGGATCCCGACGTGGCGCCCGCTCGCGCGGTCGCTCGGGGTCGACGACGGGCTCCGCAAGACGTGGGACGCGGACGACCTCTCGACGGCGGCCCGCGAGTGGGCCGACGGCGAGAACGCGGTGGCGGCCGTCAACGAGGTCGCGCCCTTCGAGGTCCGCGAGCGCGCGCCGACCCGGATCGGCAACCGGATGGGGCGCCCCGAGAAGTCCGAGAGCCGCGACCTCTCGCCCGCGGTCCACACGCTGTTCCCGATCAACGAGGCCGGCGGCCCGCAGCGCGACGTCGCCAAGGCCGCGAGCGTGATGGACGACTCGGGCCACCGCGGTCGGCTGGAGGTCGAGGTCTCGGACCGGGTCTGCCCAGACTGCGGCGAGCACACCTACCGGGCGCGGTGTCCGGACTGTGCGGTCCACACCGAGCCTCACTACGAGTGCGGCGACTGCGGCACGGTCTGTACGCCCGACGAGGCCGGGCGCGTCGAGTGCCCCCGCTGCGAGTGGGAGGTGCGGGCGGCGACGTACCAGGAGGTCGACCTCCACGACGCGTACCGCTCCGCGCTGGCGAACGTCGGCGAACGCGAGGCGTCCTTCGAGATCCTGAAGGGGGTCCAGGGGCTCACCTCGCGGAACAAGACGCCCGAGCCGATCGAGAAGGGAATCCTCCGCGCGAAGAACGGCGTCACGTCGTTCAAGGACGGCACCGTCAGGTACGACATGACCGACCTCCCGGTCACGTCGGTCCGGCCCGAGGAGCTCGACGTCACCGCCGACCACCTCCGCGAGATCGGCTACGAGACCGACATCGACGGCGAACCCCTGCGCCACGACGACCAGCTCGTCGAGCTCCGTGTGCAGGACATCGTCCTCTCGGACGGCGCGGCCGAACACATGCTGCGGACCGCCGACTTCGTCGACGACCTCCTCGAGCAGTTCTACGGGCTCCCCCGCTTCTACGAGGTGAACGAGCGCGACGACCTCGTCGGCGAGCTCGTCTTCGGGATGGCGCCGCACACGAGCGCGGCAACTGTCGGGAGAGTGGTAGGATTTACGTCAGCAGCGGTAGGATACGCTCATCCGTACTTTCACGCCGCGAAGCGTAGGAACTGCTTCCATCCGGAGACGAACGTGTGGTTCGAGGACGAAGCCGGAACGTGGCACTACGACCCCATCGAGACACTCGTTGAGGACCGCCTCGACGCCGAAGCGGCTGACGAGGACGACTTCGGGACGCTCGTCCAGGAACTCGACGGAGACGTGTACGTGCCGTCCGTAACTGAGGACGGCGAGGACACGCTCCAACGAGTCGAAGCCGTCTCGAAGCATCCGTCGCCCGACCATCTGGTCCGCGTCGAAACGAAGAGCGGGCAGGAGCTGACGGTGACACCCAACCACTCGATGCGTCGGTTGACCGGGGACAGAATCGAGCGCGTGCCGGCTCGAGAGTTAACTACGGAAGACGCGCTCCCCGCGCCGAAACAGATTCCGGTCGACGGGGACACAGCGACGTTCGACCTGCTCGCGGAATTCCTCGACGCGGACGCCGTTCCGAACGACGACCTGATGATCCGAGGACTCGGCGAATCCGACCTCAAGCAACTCCTCGACGACGCGACAGCCGCCGAGAGCTACCTGAAGCCCGTTGCGGAACTCCTCGGCGTTAGTCAGTCGACGGTGTACAACTGGGTGTCCCGCGACAGCATTCCGGCCGGCGTCCTGCTCGAACTGTACGACCGCGACGATGTCGTCGAACGCGTTCCCACCGACGTGACACTCGGAATCCGTCGGGACGGCGCTTCGATTTCGCGCCAGTTCGAGGTCGACGAGGCTGTCGGCACGATGCTCGGGTACTACGCTGCAGAAGGGTTCACACGGCAGGAGGTGGGATCATTCTACCAGACGACCATCTGCACGCCTGACGACGCGCCACGCGAAGAACTCATCGACGTCTTCGACGACGTGTTTGACGTCGAGGCATTCGAGGAGAACGAGTGGAAGGTTACCGTCTCCAGTCGTCTCGTCGCGACGCTGTTCTCGGATGTTCTCCACGCCGGGTGTCGTGCGGAGACGAAACGAATCCCGGACTGCGTGCTCTCTGCACCGGATTCGGTTCTCCGAACGTTCCTCGCGGCGTACTTCTCCGGGGACGGCAGTACGTCAAGCGAACGTGTCGAAGTCCGCGCACACACGGTGAGCGACGACCTGCAGTCCGACCTCGTCGCAGCGCTCAAGCGGTTCGGCATCGCGGCGAAAGTCTATCGCGTGGAACGCACCCCGAAGACGGGCGCGGTGGCCGAGTTCTACGACGACGAGCGGTCGTTCGATTCTTGGGTTCTCAAGATCACATCACAGAACGCCGTGCGGTTCGCCGACCGAATCGGCTTCCACCTCGGCCGCAAGGAGGACACACTTACTGATGTGCTGGATCGCACCGATACCCGAACGCAGCGACTCTTCGGCGACGGCGGCGACGTTTGGGTCGACGAGATCGCCTCTGTCGAGACGGTCCAGTCCGACGTCGAATCCACGTACTGTCTGACCGTCGAAGAGACCAATACCCTCGTCGCAAACGACGTGTACTCCGGTCAGTGCGACGGCGACGAAGATTGCGTGATGCTCCTCATGGACGGACTGCTCAACTTCTCGAAAGAATTTCTCCCCGACCAGCGCGGGGGGCGCATGGACGCGCCGCTGGTCATGTCCTCGCGGATCGACCCCTCGGAGATCGACGACGAGGCGCACAACATGGACATCGTGCGCGAGTACCCCCTCGAGTTCTACGAGGCGACGCTCGACCTGACGGACCCCGAGGAGCTGGAAGACCGGATCCAGCTCGGCGAGGACACGCTCGGGACCGACGAGGAGTACCACGGGTTCGACCACACCCACGACACGACGGACATCGCGATGGGGCCGGACCTCTCGGCGTACAAGACGCTCGGCGACATGATGGAGAAGATGGACGCCCAGCTGGAGCTCGCTCGGAAGATCCGCGCGGTCGACGAGACCGACGTGGCCGAGCGCGTCATCGAGTACCACTTCCTGCCGGACATCATCGGGAACCTCCGGGCGTTCTCCAGACAGGAGACGCGGTGCCTCGACTGCGGCGAGAAGTACCGGCGGATGCCGCTGTCGGGCGACTGCCGCGAGTGCGGCGGGCGGGTGACCCTCACCGTCCACCAGGGGTCGGTGAACAAGTACGTCGACACGGCGATCGAGGTCGCCGACCGGTTCGGCTGTCGGCCCTACACGAAACAGCGGCTGAAGGTGCTAGAGGAGTCGCTCGAATCGGTCTTCGAGGACGACACGAACAAGCAGTCGGGGATCGCTGACTTCATGTAGCGCGGTCGGGCCGTCGCGTCGGGAGCCTCGCTGGTCCCCGGCGCTCCGACGGGATCGACGCGCTACAGCTCCAACTCGGTCGCCGAGTCCACGTCGAACCGCGTCACCCGCGGCTCCCCGGCGAGCAGGTCCGGAAGCGCCGCCTCGAACGCTCGGAAGTGATCGGTCTGCGTGTGCGCCTCGAACGCCGCGGCGTCCTCGTACTGCTCGAAGAAGCGGAGGACCGTTCCGTCCTCGACGTCCGTCGCCGCTCGGTAGTCGATCATCCCCTCCTCCTCGTTCGACCGCTCGACGAGGGTCTCCGCGTGGTCCAGCGCCTCGTCGAGGCTGTCCGGCTCGATCGGAAAGACGGCGTGTAACACGATCATCGACGCCGGCGGCTACGCAGCCGTCTCAAAAAAAGCCACCCGGCTCGCGAGGCGGTCAGCGGCCGGCTCGGTCGTCGCCGCGTCCCTCGGCCGTTGCCGCCGCGAATCGTTCGCCGCCGGTCTCAGTCGTCCGCGCGCGCGCCCTCGACGACTCGCGTGAACTCGCGGGCGGTCTCGGTGATCTCGTCGTAGTCGCCGCGTGCGGCCGCGTCGTAGTCGACGAGCGAGCCACCGGCGCCGACCGCGAACGCGCCGGCGTCGATGTACTCGGCCGCGTTCCCGGGGCCGACGCCGCCGGTCGGCATCATCGGGATCTGGCCCAGGGGCCCCTTCATCGCGGCGAGGTGGGCCGGCCCGACGGTCTTGGCGGGGAACACCTTCACGAAGTCGGCGCCGGCCTCGTAGCCGCGAATCGCCTCGGTCGGCGTCATCACGCCGGGCGCGGTGACGGCGCCGTAGCGGTTGCAGGTCTCTATCACGTCCTCGTGGAGGCTCGGCGAGACGACGAACTCCGCGCCGGCCATCAGGGTCGTCCGGGCGGTCTCGCTGTCGAGGACGGTGCCGGTGCCGACGACGACCTCGTCGCCGAAGGAGCCGGTGACCTCGCCGAGCTTCCCGGCGACGTCCGGCGTGTCCGCGGTGATCTCCACGGCGGTGACGCCGCCCTCGCGGAGCGCCTCCGTGATTCCGATGAGCTGGTCGGCCTCGACCCCGCGCAGCACCGCGACGACGCCGGCGTCGGCGAGCCGTGAGAGCGTCTCGTTCATACGCGTCTCTTCCCCACCGAGCACTTAAATCCGCGTGGAGGCGGTCGCGGCCGCGACGTGACCGTCACTCCCGGCCGCGCGACTCGAATCGTGACATCGATAGGCACGAAATCGCCGACGATGGGGGGTGATCCCCCCGGAAACGGCCGCGGAGAAACACTACCCTTTTGACCCTGCTGTCGGTAACGAACGGTATAATGGGCCGACGCAAGAAGATCGTTCAAGAGTGCGAGCGGCTGATGGACGAGCCGGAGAACATCCGGAACATCGCCATCGCCGCCCACGTCGACCACGGGAAGACGACGCTCTCCGACAACCTGCTGGCCGGTGCCGGCATGATCTCCCAGGACACCGCGGGCGAGCAGCTCGCGATGGACACGAAGGAGGACGAGCAGGAGCGGGGAATCACCATCGACGCGGCGAACGTTTCGATGACCCACGAGTACGACGACACCAACCACCTCATCAACCTCATCGACACGCCGGGCCACGTCGACTTCGGGGGCGACGTCACCCGCGCGATGCGCGCGGTCGACGGCGCGCTGGTGGTCGTCGACGCCGTCGAGGGCGCGATGCCCCAGACGGAGACGGTGCTCCGGCAGGCGCTCCGCGAAGGCGTGAAGCCGGCGCTGTTCATCAACAAGGTCGACCGTCTCATCTCCGAGCTCCAGGAGGGGCCACAGGAGATGCAGGAGCGGCTCCTCTCGGTCATCGCCGACGTCAACGAGCTCATCCGCGGCATGG
Organism: Halorubrum sp. AD140; assembly: GCF_034497445.1. Classification (NCBI taxonomy): domain Archaea; kingdom Methanobacteriati; phylum Methanobacteriota; class Halobacteria; order Halobacteriales; family Haloferacaceae; genus Halorubrum; species Halorubrum sp. AD140. The sequence continues at coordinate 20,534 of NZ_JAXRUU010000005.1, read as the reverse complement.
CCGAGAACATGGACGACATTCCCACGGACTGGACCGTCTCCGTGGAGGACGGCACGGTCGGGTTCGGCTCCGCGCTGTACAAGTGGGGCGTCTCGATGCCGTCGATGCAGCGGACCGGCATGGACTTCGGCGACATCATGGAGCTCGAACAGAACGACAAGCGCGACGAGCTCCACGAGCGCACCCCGCTGTCGAACGTCGTGCTCGACATGGTGTGCGAGCACTTCCCCAACCCGGTCGACGCGCAGCCCCGCCGCGTCCCGCGCATCTGGCGCGGCGACCCGGAGTCCGAGCTGGCCGACACGATGCGGATGGTCAACGAGGACGGCGAGGTCGTCTTCATGGTCACCGACATCTCGATGGACCCGCACGCGGGCGAGATCGCGACGGGCCGCGTCTTCTCCGGCACGCTGGAGAAGGGACAGGAGCTGTACGTCTCCGGCACCGCGGGCAAGAACCGCATCCAGAGCGTCGGGCTCTTCATGGGCTCGGAGCGCGAGGAGGTGGAACACGTCCCGGCCGGGAACATCGCGTCCGTCACCGGCCTGCGCGACGCCATCGCCGGCTCCACTGTCTCCTCCGTCGAGATGACGCCGTTCGAGTCGATCGAGCACATCTCGGAGCCGGTCATCACGAAGTCCGTCGAGGCGCAGAACATGGACGACCTGCCGAAGCTCATCGAGACGCTCCAGCAGGTCGCCAAGGAGGACCCGACGATCCAGATCGAGATCAACGAGGACACGGGCGAGCACCTCATCAGCGGGCAGGGCGAGCTCCACCTCGAAGTGATCACCCAGCGGATCCGCGACAACCAGGGCATCCCGGTCATCACCGGTGAGCCGATCGTCGTCTACCGCGAGCAGCCCCAGGAGGCGTCCCGCGAGGTCGAGGGCGTCTCGCCGAACCGCCACAACAAGTTCTACCTCACCGTCGAGCCGATGGCCCAGGAGATCGTCGACGCCATCCAGCTCGGCGAGGTATCGATGGACATGCCCGAGCTGGAGCGCCGCGAGGCGCTGCAGGAGGCCGGCATGGACAAGGACACCTCTCAGGAGGTCGAGGACATCCACCGGACCAACATCCTCATCGACGACACGAAGGGGATCCAGCACCTCAACGAGACGATGGAGCTCGTCTTGGAGGGGCTCCAGGAGGCGCTCGACGACGGGCCGCTCGCCGCAGAGCCGGTCCAGGGGTCGCTGTTCCGGCTGCACGACGCGAAGCTCCACGAGGACACCATCCACCGCGGGCCAGCGCAGGTCATCCCCGCCGTCCGCGACGCGGTCCACCGCGCGCTGATCGACGGCGAGGTCCGCCTGCTCGAGCCGATCCAGGACGTCCGGATCGACGTCCCCTCGGAGCACATGGGCGCCGCGTCCGGCGAGATCCAGGGACGCCGCGGCCGCGTCGACGACATGTACCAGGAGGGCGACCTCATGGTCGTCGAGGGCATCGCGCCCGTCGAGGAGATGATCGGCTTCTCCTCCGACATCCGCTCGGCCACCGAGGGCCGCGCCTCGTGGAACACCGAGAACGCGGGCTTCCGCGTCCTCGTCGACAACCTCCAGCGCGAGAAGATCATGGAGATCCGCGAGCGCAAGGGGATGAAGCTCGAGCTGCCGTCGTCGATCGACTACTTCTGAGTCGACGACGCGGTCCCTTCGATTCCGCGTTCTCTGCGGTCGGTGAGATCCGTCGTAACTGATGGAACTCACCTCCCGGAGGCGGAGGGGGCTGACGCAGTCGCAGTCACTTAGAAAATGACCGTCTCGGTTATATCGCACCGGAGCGACCCGACTTCGACCCGGCCCCCGACCCCCCGCGTCCACACCTTCTGTATCGGAACGCTCACACGCGATTCCACGGTCGCGTCCAGCCTGGTTTCGTCGCCGTCAGCGGGCCCCGTGTAGTTCAGGATGGGGTTCACGGCTCCTCGACCGCTTCCGGCGTCGAACGCGTGCCGGATCTCGGTGCTTCCGGAAACGTCCTCGTCCGGGGTGTCTCCGTACGCGCTGGTGTTCGAGAAATACACGGTGCCCTCGGCGTCTCCTTCCGGTCTGATACGAAGCGAGAGGCGCGGTTGCCCGAGCGCGTAGCTCCAGTCCGGGTCGACGTCGGAGACGGCCGTCTCGTAGCTGACGATGCGTAGCCCGGATCCGCCGTAGAACCGGTTCGAGCCGCCGTTCGGCCCCTGCACCGTCAGCGCGAGCGTCGCGTCGGCGTCTCCGTCGGTGAACCGATCGGTGTCCTCGTCGACGATCGCCCAGTCTCCGGACCCCTCGACGGGAGGTCCCCAGGGGGGCTGTTCGTCCCCCGATTCGGTCGCGTTCGTCAGCGCGCTGATCCCGATCAGTCCCGTCGCCGTGAGCGCGACGTACCCCAGGAGCGCTCGTCTGTCGGTGGAGGGCATCGGTGTCGGAGCTATCGCCGATACGCAAAAATGCTTTCTGCCGCGCTTCGGGGGCGCTGACTCCCATCCCCGCCGGGAGTCTCACCTCTCTGCTCGCTCCGCCCCTCTCCGTGCCGTGAGTTCACACGCCGTCGGGGGAGGCAACGCCTGCCATCGCCGAAGGCTTATACCGGATCGTCCGACTCCCTTCGGACATGCAGACGGGCACGACTCCCGCTCGGCGCATCGCGACGGAGCCAGCAAGCGACCGCTCCGCGCCGCCGACAGGAGCGTGTCAGCGGCTCCGTTTCCGGACCGCCGGCGGACCGACCGGCGACTCCCCGGAGGTGGCGGCGTGAGCGACGCCCGCGACGGCGCCCCCGAGGACGCGGCGGACGACGAGAGCGCGACGGACGGGGAGGGCGCCTCTCCCGACGGCGGCCACGCCGAGACGACGCCGTCGACGCACACGGTCCGACTCGAGCTCGTCGACGAGCCGGGACAGCTGCTCGCCGCGCTCCACCCCATCGCGGACAACGGGGGGAACCTCCTCTCGATCTACCACGAGCGCGGGAACAAGACACCGCGCGGTCGGATCCCCGTCGAGGTCGACTTCGAGGCGACCCAGGAGCGGTTCGAGGGGATCGTCGAGGCACTCCGGAGCGAGGGAGTGAACGTGATGCAGGCGGGGACGGAGCGGTACGCCGAGGAGGTGACGCTGCTGCTCTTCGGCCACCTCATCGACACGGACCTCTCGGACACGCTCTCGCGCATTGAGGCCTGCGAGTCGGCGTCGGTCGCCGACGTGTCGCTGGCGGCCCCGCAGGGCACCGAGGAGGCGTCGAGCGCCCGGTTCCGGCTGGAGGCGCGCGCCGGCGAGACCGAGGCCGCGCTCGCGGCGGTCCGGGAGATCGCCGCCGAGAAGGACCTGCGTCTGGTCGAGCCGCTCACGGGGGTGGAGGCGTGAGGCTCTCCGTCATCGGCGCCGGCGCCGTCGGGCGGTCGGTCGTCGAGCTCGCGGGCGAGTACGGCCACGAGGTCGTCGCGGTCGCGGACTCCTCGACCGCGGTCGTCGCGGACGGGACCGACGGTCGGGCCGCCGGCGTCGACCCCGACGCGGTGGCGGCCCGCAAGGCGGCGCGGGGGCTCGTCGGCGACGACGTCCCCGAAGACGCGCTCTCGGCCGACTACGACGTCCTCGTCGAGGCGACGCCGACGACGCTGGGCGACGCCGAACCGGGCTTCTCGCACGTGACGACCGCGCTGGAGCGGGATCGCCACGCCGTGCTCGCGAACAAGGGGCCGGTCGCCGAGCGGTTCGGCGACCTGCAGTCGGCGGTCGCCGACAGCGCGGGCGAGATCCGATTCGAGGCCACCGTCGGCGGCGCCATCCCGGCGGTGTCGACCGTCGAGGACATCGAGCCGGGCCACGTCACCGCGGTCCGCGGCGTGCTCAACGGGACGGCGAACTTCATCCTCACCCGGATGGCCGCCGAGGGGCTCGACTACGAGCACGTGCTCGCAGAGGCGCAGGACCTCGGCGTCGCCGAGGCCGACCCGTCCTTCGACGTCGACGGCACCGACGCGGCGCTGAAGTGCGTCATCCTCGCGAACGTGCTCTCGTTCGGCGCGGCCGAGGACCCGGCGGACGCCCGGGAGTTCACGCTCGACGACGCCGAGGTGGAGGGGATCCGCGACGTGCCCGGGTCGGCGCTCCGGCTCGCCGCGGAGGACGGTCGGACCGTCCGGCTCATCGGCGAGGCGACGGGGGAGACGGTCCGGGTCGCCCCGCGGCTCGTCCCCGAGAACGGGACGCTCGCGGTGTCGGGGACACAGAACATCGTCCAGATCGAGACCACCCACGCCGGCCGGCTCAACATCTCCGGCCGCGGTGCCGGCGGCCCGGAGACGGCGAGCGCGGTGCTCGGAGACGTGGGCCGACTGGAGTAGGTCCGCTCGCTCTTGGATCCTTCGACCGCCGCCGTGTGTCTCATTCCCGTGCCCCGCCTTGTCGGGAATCGCCTGACGGCGGCGCGATAGTCTGTGGTCCGTATCGAAACCGTTTTAGTGGAATCTACCGAAACCTACTCACAGAGCGCCTTAGCGCGTGATTACCCCATGAGTGACAAACCGCACCAGAATCTGGCCATTATCGGCCACGTCGACCACGGCAAGAGCACGCTCGTGGGTCGCCTCCTCTTCGAGACGGGGAGCGTCCCCGAGCACGTAATCGAGCAGCACCGCGAGGAAGCCGAAGAGAAGGGCAAGGGCGGCTTCGAGTTCGCCTACGTGATGGACAACCTCGCCGAGGAGCGCGAGCGCGGCGTCACGATCGACATCGCCCACCAGGAGTTCGACACGGACAACTACTACTTCACCATCGTCGACTGCCCGGGCCACCGTGACTTCGTGAAGAACATGATCACGGGCGCCTCGCAGGCCGACAACGCGGTGCTCGTCGTCGCGGCAGACGACGGCGTCGCGCCGCAGACCCGAGAGCACGTGTTCCTGGCCCGCACGCTGGGCATCAACGAGCTCATCATCGGCGTCAACAAGATGGACCTGGTCGACTACCAGGAGTCCACCTACGACGACGTCGTCGAGGAGGTCAAGAACCTGCTCAACCAGGTCCGCTTCGCGACCGACGACACGACGTTCGTGCCGATCTCGGCGTTCGAGGGCGACAACATCGCCGAGGAGTCCGAGAACACGCCGTGGTACGACGGCCCCACCCTGCTGGAGTCGCTCAACGACCTGCCGGAGTCCGAGCCGCCGACGGACGCGCCGCTCCGACTCCCCATCCAGGACGTCTACACCATCTCCGGCATCGGGACCGTCCCCGTGGGACGCGTCGAGACCGGGATGCTCAACACCGGCGACAACGTCTCCTTCCAGCCGTCCGACGTGGGCGGCGAAGTGAAGACGGTCGAGATGCACCACGAGGAAGTGCCGCAGGCCGGCCCCGGCGACAACGTCGGGTTCAACGTCCGTGGCATCGGGAAGGACGACATCCGTCGCGGCGACGTCTGTGGTCCCGCCGACGACCCGCCGAGCGTCGCCGAGACGTTCAAGGCGCAGGTCGTCGTCATGCAGCACCCGAGCGTCATCACCGCCGGCTACACCCCCGTCTTCCACGCCCACACGGCGCAGGTCGCCTGTACGATCGAGGAGATCAACCAGAAGATCGACCCCTCGTCCGGTGAGGTCGCCGAGGAGAACCCGGACTTCATCAAGTCCGGCGACGCCGCGGTCGTCACCGTGCGCCCCCAGAAGCCGCTCAGCATCGAGCCGTCCGGCGAGATTCCGGAACTCGGCAGCTTCGCCATCCGCGACATGGGTCAGACCATCGCGGCCGGCAAGGTGCTCGAAGTCAACGAGCGATAATCGATGCAGCAGGCACGCGTCCGCCTCGCCGGCACGAGCCCCGAGGACCTCGACGACATCTGCGACGACGTCCGCGAGATCGCGGACTCGACGGGAGTCTCCCTGTCGGGCCCGATCCCGCTGCCGACGAAGACGCTCGAGATCCCGTCGCGAAAGTCCCCGGACGGTGAGGGGACGGCGACGTGGGAGCACTGGGAGATGCGCGTCCACAAGCGTCTGATCGACATCGACGCGGACGAGCGCGCGCTCCGCCAGCTCATGCGCGTCCAGGTGCCGAACGACGTCAGCATCGAGATCGTCCTCGAAGACTAAGCGCTAGGGCGTCTTCCGCTCTCTTTCGTTTTTCATCCCCCGACAGCGACGCCGACGCTCTCTATCTCCGCGCGTCGAGGAGTCCGATCCGGCCGGCGACGAGCCCGAAGAACGCGCCGACGGCGTGGGCGATCAGCGCGACGCCGGGCGCCGCGGTCGTCGCGGTGAGGACGACGGCGGCGAGTCCGAACAGCCCGAACTGCGCGCGCGGCGGAAGCCGCAGGCGGTCGAACAGCGTCGCGGTCACGACGTTGCCGGCGAGCAGGTAGCCACCGAGCGCGAACACGGCCCCGCTCAGCCCCAACACGGCGGTCGGCGGACCGATCAGCCCGCCGACCATCACCTGCGCGATCCCCGCGAGCGCGCCGGTCGTCACCACGAACGCGTGGAAGCGGAGCCGGGTCGTCCGCCGCTCGACGAGGGGCCCGACGAGGAGCAGCGCGAGGCCGTTCGCCAGCAGGTGTCCGACCGAGCCGTGGGCGTACACGCTGGTGACGACCGTCCACGGGGCCAGCGACAACGGCGTGGACAGCGCGAAGAGCCCCGCGAGGCCGACCGCGTGGAGCGCCCCCTGTAAGAGCCCGACGAGCGACGCGACCGCGAGGGTTTCGAGGGTGGCGCGCATCGAACGGGCGTTCGCGTCGGACCGACTTAAGCGCGGCCGCGCCGGTCGCGTCAGGCGGATCGCGCCGGCACACCGGCCGGATAGGTGGATGCGCCGACCGCGCCGGTCGACCGTCAGATCACGTCGGTCGGGTCGTGCGCCGCCGCCATCCGCTCGGCTTCGGCCGCGTACCGCTCGCGGTCGGCCCGGTCGGTGACGCGTCCCACGTTCTCGGGCTCGGCGTCGACCGCGGCGGTGGTGTCGCGAACGTCGGAGAACGAGGTGAGCGCCCGTTCCTTCCGGAAGTAGCGCTCGCCGTCGGCCGTGGCGTAGGTGAGGATCACCATGTTCTGCTCGTCGTCGGAGTACGTCCGCTCCACGAGCCACATCCGGACGGTCGACGGCTCGGTCTCGGTCATGTGTGATATTTTGATATCCACACAAAAGCGATTTTCGGTGATCCTCACACGGCGGGAGTGGCTGGGGAGTCGCGTGGCCTCGGTGGACGCTTCGAACTGCGTGATCGAACCGTCAGCGTTATATGTTTTAGGGCAGCCTAAATCAATGTATGCCAGTCGCTCGATCGATCGAACGCTCCGAAACGGTCGCGACGGGAGGAGTGTCGCCTTCGTTCCCGTGCCGGTCGCTCAGCCCATGACCGCGAGCGACGTTCGGGCGTGGCTTCGCGCCGGCTGCTCGCGCGGGCGGCTCACGGTCGTCGGGACCCTCCTCGTCTTGGGGCTCGGCGCCGCGTTCCTCGTCCGCGGTCTCGACGCGGACGCGGTGATCGGGGCGGTGCGGGACGCCGACCCGATGCTCTTGGGCGCCGCACTCGTCGCCTACCTGGTCTCCTGGCCGGTCAGGGGACGCCGGTACGGCGACGTGCTCGCGGCCATGGGGCGTCGCTGCCGGACCGGGTTCCTCACCGCGACCGTGTTCGCCAGCCAGACGGCGAACCTCGTGATTCCCGCGCGGGCCGGAGACGGGGTCCGCGCGTACCTGCTCAAGGACCGACGCGACGTGCCGTACCCGACGGGGATCGCCTCGCTCGCGGTCGAGCGCGCGTTCGACCTCGTGGCGATCGCCTCCCTCGGCGGCGTCGCCTTCGCGTTCCTGCTGCTCGGCGGTCGGTCGATCGACTCGGGCGAGTCGGTCGGCGCCGCAGAGCCGGCGACCGCGCTCGCGGCCGCGGTCGCGATCGCGACCGCGGCCGTCCTGCTCTCGGCCGCGACGGTGGCGGTCGCGCGGAGCGACCGCCGGTTCGGTCCCGGTCTCCGCGCTCGGGTCGAACGGCCTCGCCTGGCGCGGGTCGTCGACGCCGCCGTTCGGTTCGGCGCGTCGGTTCGCGTGGTCGCCGCCGACCCCCGAAGCGTGGGGACGGTGTTCGTCTGGAGCGCGGTCGTCTGGGCCCTCGACGTCGTGACGGCCGTGCTCGTGCTCGCCGCGCTCGTGGGCGGGATCGGCGGGCTCGTCCCGACGGCGACGCTGCTCGTGGTCGGGACGCTCGCGGTCAGCGTCGGGAACCTCGCGAAGGTGCTCCCGCTCTCGCAGGGAGGGATCGGACTGTACGAGGCCGCGTTCACCGGCCTCGTCGTGAGCGCGACGGGACTTCCGGTCGAGACGGCGCTGGCGGCGGCGATCCTCGACCACGCGCTGAAGAACGCCGTCACGCTCGCCGGCGGGGGGATCGCGGCGCTCGCGCTCGGCCTGTCGCCCACGGCGGGCCCCGCGGCGGACGGCGAGCCGACCCCTTCGGTGCAGGCCGACGGGGGCAGTATCACCGACGATTCGCGGTGAACGCCGACGGCGGGGGTGCCGCGTCGGACGACGAACCGCCAGTCTTTTAGGTCAGCCTAAAAAGAGTGGTGTATGGCAGAACACAGTTCATCAGCCGCGAACGGGGACATCTGCGTGATCGTCCCCACGATCCGCGAGTACGAGTGCCTCCGCGAGTACGTCGCCAACGCCCGGGAACACGGGTTCGACGTCTCCCGGCTCCACTTCGTGCTCGTCACCGAGGACTTCTGTGATGTCGAGGAGATGCGCGCCATGCTCGACGACCTCGACGTGTCGGGCGAGGTGTTCGACGGCACCCGCCGCGAGGAGTGGTACGAGGCCAACGGGGTCGCGGAGTACGGCCACGTCGTTCCGGCCGCGAGCCACGCCGAGACGAGCTTCGGGCTCCTCTACATGTGGGCCGACGACTCCTTCGAGTACGGGATCTTCATCGACGACGACACGCTCCCGCACGAGGACGAGGACTACTTCGGCCGCCACATGGAGAACCTCGCGTTCGAGGGGGAGATCGAACGCGTCAGCTCCGACGAGCGGTGGGTGAACGTCCTCTACCAGAACGCCGACGAGCACGGCCTCTACCCGCGCGGCTACCCGTACTCCGCGATGGACGAGACGGTGGAGACGGACGCGGTCGAGGTCGAGGGCGGCGAGGTCGTCGCCTCGCAGGGGCTGTGGACGAACGTCCCCGACCTCGACGCGGTCCGGATCCTGATGGACGGCGACCTGGAGGGACAGGCGCAGACGCGGACGACCGCCGACGACTTCGGCGAGGACTTCGTCGCCGCGCGCGGCAACTACCTCACCGTCTGCTCGATGAACCTCGCGTTCCGCCGCGAGGTGATCCCGGCGTTCTACCAGCTCCCGATGGACGACAACGAGTGGGAGGTGGGCCGGTTCGACGACATCTGGTCGGGACTCTTCTTAAAGCGAGCCTCCGACGTGCTCGACAGGCGGATCTACAACGGCGGCCCGCTGTGCGAGCACAACAAGGCGCCGCGCTCGACGTTCGACGACCTCGCGAACGAGGTGGCGGGGTTGGAGCTGAACGAGCACGTCTGGGAGGTGCTCGACGACGTGGCGGACGACGCCGACTCCTTCGAGGCGGTCTTCGACGAGATGGCCGACGCGCTCGCCGAGGGCGACTTCGAGGAGTGGAACAACGGCGCGTTCCTCAACCACTGCGGCGAGTACATGCGTGACTGGCTCGACTGCCTCGACGGGATCCAGCGGACGCCGGCGATCGCGGACGACTGAACCGACACGACTAAAACCATTTAGGTACGCCTAAAACACATGACGAACCACGAATCCGACGGACGAGACGGACGCAACGTTCACCGGCGACGGTTCCTCGCGAGCACCGCCGCGGTCGGCGCGGTCGGACTCGCCGGCTGTAACGGCACCGACGAGGAAGATGACGACTCCGACGGCGACGACGGATCCGACGGCGACGACGGCGGGTCATCGGTCGGCCAGATCGGGTCCGGCCGCGAGGGGCGCGGCGCCCCCGGCGGGACGCCGATGGCCGAGATGCCCGCGCTGGAGGGCGAGCTTACCGTCTACTCCGGACGCGGCGAGTTCCTCGTCGGCGAGCTCGTCTCCTACATCGACGACCTCTACGACGACCTCGACCTGACGGTCCGGTACGGCGGCTCGACCGACCTCGTGAACCAGATCTCCAACGAGGGTCAGGGGTCGCCAGCGGACGTGTTCTACTCGGTGAACTCCGGCGCGCTCGGCGCGCTCGCCGACGCGGAACGCACGCAGGCGCTCCCGTCGGAGGTGACAGAGAAGGTGCGCTCGGAGTTCCGCACGGAGCAGTGGATCGGAACCTCCGGACGAGCCCGCACGGTGCCGTACAACACCGACGAGTACGGCGAGAGCGACATGCCGGACGACATCATGGCGTACCCCGAGGAGTTCGACGGCGACCTCGGCTGGGCCCCGTCGTACGGCTCCGCGCAGGCGTTCATCACCGCGATGCGGCTCTTGGAGGGCGAGGAGGCGACCCGCGAGTGGCTGGAGGCGATAGTTGAGCGCGGCGCACAGACCTACCCCGACGAGTTCGTCACCTGTCAGGCGATCGCCGACGGCGAGATCGACGCCGCGTTCACGAACCACTACTACATCCAGCGCGTGCTGGACGGCAACCCGAACGCCTCGATCGCCACGGCGTTCACCGAGGGCGACGCGGGCGCGGTGTTCAACGTCGCGGGCGCCGCGGTCGTCGACACCGCCTCCGACGCCGACCTGGCGTCGAACTTCGTCCGCCACCTGCTCTCGGCCGAGGCGCAGGACTACTTCGCCCGCAGCACCTTCGAGTACCCGCTGATCCCGGAGGTCGAGCCGATCGGCGACCTCCCGCCGATCGACGAGCTCGACGTGCCGGATCTGGACCTCACGGAGCTGTCGAACCTCGAACCGACGATCGACCTCATGCGCGACGCCGGCGTTCAGATCTGAACGCCCGCACCGCTCTACATCCCACCGCTCACCGTTCGTGTCCGCTCCGTCACCCCGTCTCCGCCGCCTCGCGACGCGCCTCCGCCAGCGCCTCGCTCGGGCGGACCGAGTGACGTTCGCCGCCGCCCTCGTCTCGCTTACCGCCGGCGCCGTGACGTTCGCGGTCGCCGCGACCGTCTTCTCGCACCACTCCGCGAACCATGACGAGGGCGTCTACCTCACCCAGGCCGCGCTGCTCTTGGGCGGCCAGCTGGAGTTCCACGCGGGCCCGCTCGCGGACGCGTTCCACCCGTGGTTCTTCATCGAGGACGGCGGCCGGCTCTACCCGAAGTACAACCCGGTCCCGGCCGCGACGTTCGCGGTGTCGATGGCGTTATTCGACGAGCCGCGCGTGACGCTCGCGGCGATCGCGGCGGGCAACGCCGCGCTCGTGTACCTGCTCGGGTCACAGACGTTCGGTCGCCGCGCCGGTCTCGCCGCGGCCGTCCTCTTTTCGGCGTCGCCGATGGCGCTCGCGACCTCCTCGGCGTTCCTCCCGTACGCGCCCACGACGTTCTTCAACCTGGTGTTCGCGGTCGCGTACCTCCGGAGCGTCCGGGACGAGTCGCTCCGGGCCGCCGGGGTCGCCGGCCTCGCGATCGGGATCGCCTTCTTCTCGCGGCCGTACACCGCGGTGCTGTTCGCCGCCCCGTTCATCTGCCACGCGCTGTGGCAGGTGGGATCTGCGATCCGTCGCCTCGGCGCCGAGACGGGGCGGTCGACGCCGCGCGCGCTCGCGGCTGTCGGTCGCCGCGCGCTCACGGTCGGCGGTCTCCGCGAGCTTCCCGGCCCGATCCGTCGCCACGGGCTGACGGCGCTGTTCGGCACCCTGTTCGTCGGGGTTACGCTCGCGTACAACGTCCGGATGACCGGGGAGCCCTTCCTGTTCCCCTATCAGGTGTTCGCGCCGATGGACGGCCCCGGCTTCGGGGAGCGGCGGATCCTCGGCCACTCGGTCGAGTACACGCCGGAGCTTGCGCTGGAGGCGAACCGGTACGCAATTCAGGAGATCGCGACGCGGTGGCTCGCCGGCGGCCCGCTCGGGACCGCCCTCGCGCTCGCCGGCGTCGCGGCCGCGCTCTGGGGCTGGCGCGCGTACGGAGACGTGAGCGGGCTCGCCGGCGGCGACGAGGGCGTCGGGTCCGCGACGGTCGCGGACGGCGGCGAGCACTCCGATGCCGTCCCGTCCGGATCGTCGGCATCGTCCGAGCCGGTCGACGCCGGATCGGCGACCTTCCGACGGACGGCGGCGGCCCTGCTCGTCGGCGTCGCGGTCTCGGTCGTCGTCGGGAACCTGTACTTCTGGGGGACGCACAACGCGCTCGCCGACCTCTCGGACCCGACGGACGGGCTCGCGTCGCTCTTCGGCCCGTTCTACCACTTCGACCTGCTCGTGCCGCTGTCCGTCTTCGGCGGCCTGGCCGTCGCGGCCGGGTGGCGCGCGCTCTCCGCGGCTCGCGGGGAGGTCGAGCGTCGCGGCGTCTCACCAGCGCTCGCCCGCGGCGCGCTCGCGCTCGTCGTCGTGAGCGCGGTCGCCGTCGCGGGCGTCGCCGCCGTGGACGCCGCCGCCGAGCCGATCGAGCGCAACGCCGAGGTCGACGAGAAACACGAGGCGGCGTACGCCCCGTTCGACGAGACGACCTTCGAGGACGGGCTGGTGTTCCTCCCCACGCCGTACGGCGAGTGGCAGAACCATCCGTTCCAGTACCTCCGGAACGGACCGGGGCTCGACGGCGACGTCGTGTACGCGCTCGAACGCGACCCGGAGGAGGACTTCGCGGTGCTCGACGCGTACCCCGACCGGACGCTGTACCGGTACGGCTATCACGGCGTCTGGGGCGCCGACCCCGAGGCGAACGTCGTCCCGAAGCTAGAGACGCTCGACCGTCGGTCCGGCCCGACGCTCGCGGCCGAGACGACCGTCGGCGTCCCCGACCGCGTCGCGCGCGCCCAGGTCCGCGTCGACCCCCGGCGGGGCGCCGCGGGCGGGCCGGATTCCGCCTCCTACACGGTGTCGGAGCCCGGCGACTCGCTCGCGATCGAGTGGGCGGTGACGCCCGAGGGCGCGCGCCTGCCCGGCGCGGCGGCGGGCGACGGCCCCGCCGAGCCCGTTCCGTTCGACCCCGACGGCGACGTGCTCGCCGTGACCGTGACGCTCGTCGACCCCGCGGGCTCGACGTACACCTACCGCCAGGAGGTGACGGTTCGCGTGACCGACGACGGCGATGTCGAGGCCGTCTGGCCGCCCGAGCGCTCGACCTGCCGGCTCGTCACGGAGTGCGGGACCGAGGGGACGTACCTCCCCGACGAGCCGCAGACCCACCCCGAGTGGGTCGTCTTCGAGACGGACGCGGAAGCGGAGTAAGTGGCTGAGTCGGCTCGGATTTATAAGTAACCGATCGACACGGACATCACCGAAGCCCCAGCCGCTCGGTACGACGTCGTCAATACTATCGTGACCGACACGGCGACCGAGACCGCCGAAGCCCCAGCCGTGAGGCGGGCGCACGTTCGCCGCGCTCCTCGGTCGTTCGCTCCGCTCACTCCCTGCGGTGCTCGCGTCGCCTGCGCCCGCCTCACGACTGCCCCTTCGAGTCCCGCCCGACACCGCAACCGCACAGCACCTCACACCTCCCCAGCCTCGTCGGGCGCAGCCTTCGGACTCCCTTCGGTCGTCCTCGGCGCGCCCGACTCCCTCGCGCGTGCTGCTCGCACCCTTCGGGTGCTCGCAGGCACGCGCCGGCCGCGCCGCCGTTTATCTATAAATGGTCAGCGCCGCCGCTCACGAGTGTAAAAACGTCGCCGGCGGCGGTCCACTGTGCCCACAGTGTACCTCCGGACCGCCCTCCGACGACGGCGTCGAGGGAAGCGCCCTCAGAGGCGCCGCAGTTGCTCTTCGAGACAGACGGTCACGATCGACTTCGCGATGGCGAGGCCGCCGCCGATCGGGTCGAGCTTCGTCTCGCCGAGGCGCTCGGCGTAGCGGATCGGGCGCTCGCGCACGTCGTAGCCGCGCATCAGCGGGCGGATGAGGAGCTCGGCCGAGAGCCCGGTGTTCTCGGTCCAGTCGATCGACTCGACGACGTCGCGGCGGTACGCGCGCATTCCGGTGGTGGTGTCGTGGACGCGCTCGCCCATGAGCAGGGAGGCGACCGCCGCGAACGAGTGATTGCCGAAGCGGTTGAACGCCGGCATCGCCTTCGCGCCGTGGTAGAGCCGGTCGCCGCTGACCACGTCAGCGCCGTCGTTGATCTCCGCGAGGAACTCCGGTAACGCGTCCATCGGGTAGGTGTCGTCGCAGTCGGTCGTGACGACGACCGGGCGGTCGGGCGTCAGGATCGCCTCGCGCACCGCGACGCCGTACCCCTGCGGCTCCTGCTCGACGACCGTCGCGCCGTGCTCGCGGGCGATCTCCGGCGTCCGGTCCGAGGAGCCGTCGACGCAGACGACCTCGGCCTTCCCGTCGGTGACGCGCTCGACGTCCTCCAGAACGGTCGCGATCGCCTCCTCCTCGTTGTACGTCCCCATCACGACGCTGAGGTCCTCGAAGGTGTACGGCTCGGCGTCGTCCGCCCCATCGGTCGCGCCGTCGCCGGCGGCCGTCTCCTCGTCCGATCCGTGCCCGTTCCTGTCGACGGCGTTCACCGACCCGTTCGTCGCGTGTGCTGAGTCGCTCATTGTCCGGAACTCATCCCGGACGCACTTGAGCTTTTAGGTTTACCTAAATTAGTGTCGACGAGCCGCTACGTTCTCTCCGCCAGCCAGCCGTCGACGTCGTCGCCGACCCGGAGCGCGAGCGCGGCGATGGTGAGCGTGGGGTTCATCGCGCCGCTCGTAGGGAAGACGGAGCTGGAGGCGATCCAGCAGTTCTCCAGGTCGTGGGTCCGGCAGTCGGCGTCGACGACGCCGGCCTCGGGGTCGTCGCTCATCCGCATCGTCCCCATGTGATGGTAGGCGGGGCCGGTCGCGTCCGGCCCGGCGACCCACTCGACGTCGGCGCCGAGCTCTTCGAGGATCTCCACTTGAACTTCGTTCGCGCGCTCGATGGTGTCGAGCGCGCGCTCGCCGACGGTCCACTCGATCCGCGGTACCGGATTGCCGCGGTCGTCGACCCGCTCGTCGTCGAGAGTGATCCGGCTGTCCGCGTCGGGGAGCTGCTCGACGAGCCCGCCCATCGCGACGTGGTTCCCGTACCCCTCGCGCAGCCGCTCTACGAGTTCGTCGCCCCAGTCGTCGCCCGTCAGCGCCATCTCGACCGGCGAGGGGCCGGCGTAGTTGAAGAACTCCAGCTTGAACGGCGCCTGCGACTCGTCGGCCTCGTCGTAGAACTGGTCGCAGGCGCTGGTGTAGAAGCCGACGTGGTTCTGGCGGGTCGGCTCGTCGAGGACGCCGCCCGCGCCCGCGAACAGGTGGTCCATGAAGAACTCGCCGACGTGACCGCTGGCGTTCGCGAGGCCGTCCGGGTAGCGGTCGGAATGGGACAACAGGAGGAGCCGCGGCGTCTCGACCCCGCCCGCGGCGACGACGAACGCGTCGGCCTCCTGGCGGTGCTCCTCGCCGTCGGGCGTCGCGTAGACGGCGGCGGTGACCCTGTCGTCGTCGTCGTGGTCGAGCCGCTGGACCGGCGCGCGGTCGATCACGGTCGCACCCGCGTCCGCCGCGCGCTCGACGTGGACCGTCGCGTCGTACTTCGCGCCGCTCGGGCAGACCGGCTGGCAGGTGCCGTAGCCGACGCAGGCCGACCGGTCGTCGTACCCCTCGGAGTTGCGCGCGTTCGGCACCGAGTGCATGTCGATCCCCAGCGACTCGCAGGCCTCGGCGAAAAGCGAGTCGCTGTAGGACGGCTCGAACGCGGGCATCGGGTGCGGCTCCTCCCGGGGCGGCGCGTAGGGGTTGTCGGAGGCCCCGGCGACGCCGAGTTCGTGCTCCGCCTCGGCGTAGTACCGGCGGAGGTCGGCGTAGTCGATCGGCCAGTCCGCGCCGACCCCGCGTTCCGTCTCCGAGTTGAAGTCGTCCTCGTGGAGCCGCATCACCATCCCCTGCCAGTGGAGCGTCGACCCGCCGATCCCCTTCACGCGGGCGTGGTTCAGCGGGTAGAACCAGTCGCCGGCGTTCTCGTGAGCGTCGCGCGCGCCGCCGACCCCCCACACGTCCGGCCGACCGTAGAACGGCCGGATCGCTCGCTCCTGCCTGGCGAGCCGGTCTTCGGGGTCGAATCGCGGACCGGCGTCGAGGACGACCACCTCGTGGTCGTCCGCCAGCCGATCGGCCACGAGGGCGCCCGCCGGACCGGCCCCGACGACGCAGACGTCCGCGTCCGGAACGGGGGTGCGGTCGACGCCGTCGTCTCCGGAACCGTCGTTTCCGTCCGCCCGACCGTTTCCAACGCTCTCGGCGCCGCTCATTGCGGCCCCCGCCGGTAGCTCTCCGCGCCGCCCGCGTGTCCCTGGGGATTCTCGATGCCGACGAGCTCGCCGCCGGTCGGCGAGGCGTACAGCGCCAAGAGCAGTTCGTTGACGACGAAGTACCGGACCCGCTCCGCAGTCGTGCCGTGCGGTCGCTCCTCCGCGGTGTCGGCGCCGAGCTCGCGGAGCAGGTCGTCGCGGTCCGCGGTCGAGAGCTCGGCGACGGGCGCGTCGTACCACGACCGGGCCGACGACTCGACCTCGGCGACCGCCGCCCGGATCCCCTCGTCGTGTGCCGACCCGTCGAGCCGGCCGCCGAGGAACTCCTCGACGAACGAGTCGATTCCCGAGACCTCCTCGGGGTAGACAGTCCGCGCGACTGCGGTCATCGCCGCTCGGACCGCCTCGTCGTCGGGCACCCCCTCGCCGTCCCACGAGGGGTCGGCGTCGCCGCCGCTTCGCCCCCCGTCGTCGGTCGCCCGACGGACGCCGAGCGCGACACCGCCCGTCGCGCCGATCGCGGCCAGCGCGGCCGCCGCGTCGCGTCGCGTCAGTTCCATAGAAGAATTTAGGTAGCCCTAAATTCATATATCCGTCGGAGCGCGCCCGCCGACCGATCGCAACCCCTAACGCCGGGCACGACCACGCTCGGACAGAGCGGCTCCCTCTCTCACGATGACCCTGCGAAACCGGCTCCGCGACCGCCTGACCGACGGCGACGACAGACTCCCGCTCGGGCTGACGCTGCTCTGCGGGTCGATCGCGGCCACGCTCGTCTTCCCGCTGGCGTGGCTCGTTATCGAGGCGGTCGCCGTCGACCGCGAGCGCGCGACGGGGCTCCTCTTCAGCGCCGGCACCGCCGAGGTGCTCGTCAACAGCCTGCTGTTGATGACGGGCGTCACGGCCGCCTGCGTCGCGATCGGCGTCCCGCTCGCGTACCTCACCGCCCGGACGGACCTCCCGTTCCGCCGGTTCTGGTCGGTCGCGGCCGCGCTCCCGCTCGTCGTGCCGAGCTACGTCGGCGCCTTCTCGTTCGTCTCCGCGTTCGGCCCGCAGGGCGCCTTCCACGACGCGCTCGCGCCGCTCGGCGTCGAGCGGGTCCCCAACATCTACGGGCTCCCCGGGTCGGTCCTCGTCATCACGCTGTACACCTACCCCTACGTCTACCTGACGACCCGGGCCGCGCTGCTGTCGTTCGACACGACGATGCTGGAGGCAGCCCGGACGCTGAACCACGGCCGGATCGCGGCGTTCCGCCGGGTGACCCTCCCGACGATCCGCTCCGCGATCGCCGCCGGGGCGCTGCTCGCGGCGCTGTACGCGGTCTCTGACTTCGGGACACCGTCGATCATGCAGCTCCCCGTGTTCACTCGGCAGATATACGTCGAGTACAACTCGTTCGGCCGCGACTACGCCGCGCTGCTCTCCCTGCAGCTGCTCGTCGTGGTCGTCCTCGTGCTCGCGCTGGAGTGGGCCGTGCGCTCGAACCGGAACACGAGCGGGGACGACGCGGGCCGGACCGACGATCGGGTGTCGCTCGGGTGGCTGCGCTGGCCGGCGACGCTGCTCCCCGCCGGCGTCTCCGGGCTCGCGCTTCTGGTCCCGCTCTGGATCCTCGGGATGTGGCTGATCCGTTCGGAGTCCGGGCGGCGCCCCTCGCTGGCGTTCGAGCCGATCCAGGTGTTGAACTCGCTTTCGGTCTCGCTTGCCGCCGCCGTCGTCGCCGCGCTCGCCGCGATCCCGGTCGCGTACTTCGCCGCGAACCACGACACGCCGCTCGCGACGGTCTTCGAGCGGGCGACGTACGTCGGCTTTGCGGTGCCCGGCATCGTGTTGGCGCTCGCGTTGGTCTACTTCGGCTCCAGCTACACGCCGTGGCTCTACCAGACGCTGCCGCTCCTCGTGTTCGCGTACGTGGTCCGGTTCCTCCCACAGGCGGTCGGGTCGACTCGGACGTCGATCCTCCAGGTGGACCGGCGGCTCGTCGAGGCCGGCCGCACCCTCGGCGAGTCGTCGACCGGGGCGTTCAGGCGCGTGACGTTCCCGCTCGTGCGCTCGGGGATCGTCGCGGGCGCCGCGCTCGTGTTCCTCACGACGATGAAGGAGCTGCCCGTCACGCTCGTGCTCCGTCCCTCCGGGTTCGACACGATCGTCACGCAGATCTGGCGCGCACAGCAGAGCGCGTTCTACCAGTACGCGGTCGTCCCCACGCTCATCCTCCTCGTCATCTCCGGGCTCTCGATGGTCGTCCTCCTCACCCAGGAGGGGGACGAGCGGGGCCTGTAGGCCGCGTCCAGCGAGCGACCGCGGGTCGGTCCCGATTCCACACGTACTTATCCGACACCGCCGACGGACCGGTATGGACCTCACAGACTCGCGCGTTCTCGTCACGGGCGGTGCGGGACTCGTCGGGAGCCACCTCGCCGCGCAGCTGCTCGATCGCGGCGCGACCGTCCGCGTCGCCGACGACCTCTCGAAGGGGACCCGCGACCGCGTTCCGGACGGCGCCGACTTCGTCGAGGCCGACCTCACCGAGCCCGCGGACGTCGCTGACGCGATCACCGACGACCTCGACGTCGTCTTCCACTTCGCCGCGTACACCGACACGAACTACGACGACGACCGCGAGCTGTTCGAGGACAACACGGCGATGACGTACAACGTCTTAGAGCGCATGAACGAGGTCGGCGTCGACCGGCTCGCCTTCACCTCCTCCTCGACGGTGTACGGCGAGGCGCCCCGCCCGACGCCCGAGGACTACGGCCCGCTAGAGCCCATCTCCATCTACGGCTCCTCGAAGCTCGCCGACGAGGCGCTGATCTCGACGCACGCGCACTCGTACGGTATCACCGCGTGGGTGTTCCGGTTCGCGAACATCGTCGGCCCCCATCAGCGAGGGAACGTGATTCCCGACTTCATCCAGAAGCTGGACGCGGGTCCCGACGAACTGGAGATCCTCGGCGACGGTCGGCAGGAGAAGTCGTACATGCACGTCTCCGAGTGCGTCGACGCGATCCAGCACGTCGTCGAGCACGCCGACGAGGACCTGAACGTCTACAACCTCGGGACGCGGACGACCACGTCGGTCACGGACATCGCCGACATCGTCAGCGACGAACTCGGTGTGGAGCCGGAGTACAGCTACACCGGCGGCGACCGCGGGTGGACGGGCGACGTGCCCAAAATGCGGCTGTCGATCGAGCGGCTCGTCGACCTCGGGTGGGAGCCCTCGATCGAGAGCGACGAGGCTGTTCGCCGGAGCGCGCGGGAGCTGATCGACGAGATCGTCGGATGACGAGCGGCGGTCGCTGGACGGTGTGACGCGCCTCGAAGGTCGGAAGCGGTGTTGTCCAAATCTATAAGCCCGATTCTAGTTACTATTCTAAGGTATGCTCCCAGACAGCATACCACAATTAGACGTGACG
The DNA here is from genome assembly GCF_034497445.1 of Halorubrum sp. AD140. Classification (NCBI taxonomy): domain Archaea; kingdom Methanobacteriati; phylum Methanobacteriota; class Halobacteria; order Halobacteriales; family Haloferacaceae; genus Halorubrum; species Halorubrum sp. AD140. The sequence goes on along the minus strand of NZ_JAXRUU010000005.1, from coordinate 716 downwards.
ATCCCCGAGATAACCCAGGTCGCGTTCGTCGTGGAAGACCTCGACGACGGGATGAACCGATTTGCCGGCGTCCTCGGCGTGGATCAGTGGGATGTCTATCGATTCGAACCGCCACGGCTGCGGGACCGGACCTATCGCGGTGAGCCACACGACTACTCGATGGCCTTGGCTATCACCGACGTCGGCGGGACGATGCTCGAACTCATCGAACCCCTGGACGGGGAGAGCATCTACACCGAACACCTGGCGGCTCACGGCGAGGGACTCCACCACGTCGGCTGTTTCGCCTTCGACGACGACGCGGCAGTTATCGAACAGTTCGAAGCCGCCGGGATGGACGTCGTTCAGAGCGGGACGTTCGGCCCCGAAGGTGCGGACGAGGGCGTCTCATTCTGGTATTTTGACACGGCGGACGAACTCAACGGAGTCATCTTCGAGACTGCGGCGAACCTCGATGCGATGCCCGATCCGGACCGCTCGTATTCGGTCTGAGGCGCTCGGGGGAGCGCGTCGCTCTCGCTCGCACCGTTTCTCCCCGCGCGCCGCTTCGGAAGGGCCTTTTAGGCCGACCGACGAACGGACGGTATGTTCAGGCAGTTCCGGTCGGAGGTCGAGGCGGCGCTCTCGGACGCGCTCGCGTCGCTCGACCTCCCGACCGACGACCTCGGCATCGAACGCCCGCCCGACGACATGGACGCGACGCTCGCCTCCAGCGT